>CAZTKV010000277.1:0-2960 GCA_964614285.1 uncultured Chitinophaga sp.
ATGATCACAACAAGAGAGGAAGAAATACTAAGGCATATGGTGAATGGATGGGATGCTAAAAGGACAGCTGCAGAACTTAATATCAGTGTGCTGACTGTACGTAAACATATTGCCAATGTCTATGAGAAGCTGCATGTACAATCAAAAGCGGAAATTATCAGTCTGGCACATCAGCAAAAATGGTTCAATCATTAAACATAGATGGAACAGTTGACCCACTCCCCATCAAAGTCAGCATTATATTTTTTGTAAAAATTAATAGCCGGTTCATTCCATTCCAGTACCTGCCATACAATTCTTTTAAAATTCTTTTCTTTTGCTTCAATTATCAGGCGGTCAAATAATAATTTGCCAATTCCTTTTCCCCTTGCTGCTTCAGTTACTAAAATATCCTCAAGATACATGGCCTGCCCTTTCCAGGTGGAGTAGCGTATGTAGTATAATGCAAAGCCAAGAACCTCACCCCGGTCCTCTCCTGTAGGAGAGGGAGCCTCTGCAACAAATGCCCACCAAACCGGGTTGTTGCCAAATCCGCTTTCTTCAAAGTGTTCTGCCGTTACAGTTACCTCTTGCGGAGCTTTTTCATATAAGGCCAGTTCTTTAACCAACTCTAGTAATCTTTTACAATCATCTTTTACTGCCCTTCTGATTATTATACTCATCGTCATTAATTTTTTTATCGTTTAATTATTACCCCCGGGTAAGTACCAGTTGTTTTTTTGTTTTCAAAAACTATTACGCCATTTACATATACTATGTTGATACCTTCAGAAAGGGCATGAGGCATATCAACAGTAGCTTTATCTTGTGCTGTTTCGGGGTTGAATATAACCAGGTCAGCATAATAACCATTCTTAATCAGGCCTCTTTTATTCATCCCCATATGTTGTGCTGCCAAACCAGTCATTTTGTAAATAGCTTCTTTCAACAGCATTGTTTTTTCATTTCTCACATATTTGCCCAGTACTCTTGTAAAAGCGCCATAGCCCCGCGGATGTGTTCCATCAGATGAACCATCTGAGCAGATATTCGTATGCGGCCATTGCATCATTTTCTTTATATCATCTTCGCTCATGGAAGTAGCCATTATATTTTCCTGGCATTCCCTGTTATGTTGTTTATCACAATCATCCAGTCTTTCAATTAATTCCACCAGCATTCGGGCAGCAGTTTTATTTTCCAGCTTTGAAATTGTTGCTAAATTTTTTCCGGCATATTCCGGTTTTACTTCATAAGAACCGAGTACAATATCTTCAGGTAAAGTGATTTCTTTTAAAATCAGTTCAGCTTCCTTTTCATCACTGAAATTCCGGTCGGGAAATAAAACACGGATGGTGGAGTTCCAGAAAGCATAGGGATAAATATCTGCAGTGATATCAATCCCCTTTTTTCTTGCAGTATCAAATAGGGATAGCAAACTATCCGCTTTGCCCCAGATATTATGCATGGCAAGCTTAATATGGCTTACCTGTACAGGTATCCCGGCTTCCTTACCTATTGTCAGTATCTCATCAATTGCTTTCCAGAAATAACGGTCTTCGCTTCGGATATGACTGATATACTTTCCGCCATAAGGAGCCACTTCTTTAGCCAATTGCAATACTTCATTATTGGCAGAGTAAATACCCGGGTCATATTCAAGTCCTGTTGATAAACCCAATGCTCCTGCTTCCATATCCTGCTGCAGTAAAATTTTCATTTTCTCTACCTCTTCCTGTGTGGCCGGTCGTTTGAAATTTTTACCAAGGATAGAATCCCGGATCGTATTATGCCCGCTATATGACCCAATGTTGATAGCAACAGGAGTGTCAGCAAGTTTTTTATAAAAGTCGGCTAGTGGAAAATTAGAGCCACCGTCCTGGCCAATAATAATGGTGGTAATACCCTGGCTGACTGCAGCGATGAAGTCACGGTTCTTAAAAGGATTTCCGGCATGATGGCTGTGTGTGTCGATAAACCCAGGTGCTACCGCCTTTCCATCTGCATCAATTTCATTTTCTGCCGACACATTTGACAGATCACCAATAAAGGCAATGGTATCATTGATAATACCTATATCTGTTTTAACTGGATTATTTCCGCTTCCGTCGTATACCATTCCATTACGGATGATGGTATCGTACTGTTTCTTTTTTTGATGACAGGAAAAGAAAACAGCAATAACAACAATTGCAACTATATGCCGCACTATTATTTCTTTTTCGCTTTAAAAGTTCCATTTGGCTGAATAAAGCTGGCCGAAATGATTTCTCCCTTTTCATTTTCTTCAAATTGCACACTATACCCGCTCAATATCTTTAAATTGAATTTATGTTTACCCACCGGAACTAATTCATATTCAGGCTGCCCTTCGAGAAATGCAAATAAGGTTTTATCTCCTTTGATATAGAACTTAACACCGTTTCCGGGAGCAAATTCATAGTCGCCGGTATATTTGGCCAGCTCATCTTTGGTTAGCTCCTTTGCTTTTTCTTTCCTGGTGAATTCAAGGTCCTTCAATCCTCCCTGCAGGGGTATTAACACAGAAATGATTTCTCCGGCAGGATTCATCTGGTATTGAATTTTCAGGTTTTCTGTACTGCTGGTATCAATACCATTTGTTTTGTCAATGGGCAGGGCTTCAAAAACATCATAATGATAATGACGAAGCCACGCATCGCCATTCGGAGTTAGCATGATCAAAGAATCGTTCCTGTTTATTACTTCAAAAGTTCCATACCCCGGGTGGTTGAACTGGCCGGTATAACCTTGTTTATCATGCGATGGCTTTGTACCTTGTTTTTTGTTGCTGGTTAAACTTTTCTCAGCGTCTTTTGCTGCTGCTTTAGCTTTTTTCTGTGCTTCATTAGCTCTTCCATTCCAGTTAATGGGGTTCAGGTTTAATAACCGATCCGCAATAGTATTCCGGACAATACCCGGAATGGCTGAACCATTCTGATTGGCGAGCACAACTATTCCAA
>CAZTKV010000278.1:0-2959 GCA_964614285.1 uncultured Chitinophaga sp.
CCGGCTACCTTCTGTATTACTATATGCTCAAGATCGAGTTCAGTTTTCAGGTTAGCTGCGTATTGTTTCATTACTACCGGAAACAATGATTCTATTTCCGTCATAAACGCCCCCTTCAGTTTAGTTATAGTTTTATCTCCGATAAACATGCTTATAACCGGCATTTCAACACTTAACCTGTTGCGCAGAAAATCATCAACATGGTTCTCTATCAGCGGCATTATTTTTTTCAGATTTTCAGGGCTGCTTATTTTTTGTTCGATGTCTTCAAAAGAAAGGAATTCGGCACTTACCAGTTTACCCAGTTTCTCGGCAAACTGTTGTTGTCTTTTTGGAAATATACCCTGGAAAGTAATTCCCAATATTCTTTTGGGTTCTCTAGGATGAAAAAGCATTTTAATAGCTACCCAATTGGTAACCCAGCCGATAAATGCGGAAATGACAGGAATAATAAGTAACCAGTAGTTCATAAAAGCTATAAAATGAGACCCCGTCTCTTATGAAACGGGGTCTTTTGGGGTGGCTAACCGGGTTCGAACCGGCGACCCTCAGAACCACAATCTGATGCTCTAACCAGCTGAGCTATAACCACCATTTTGAGGCTGCAAAAATAAGTAAAATGCATTTTTGTAAAAAATAAAAGAACGTATTATTTCGATTAAGCAGGGGTAACAACGAAAGTTTACTAATTCAACACCTCAGCCATTCATCAAAAACCATTGTTAAAAGCCTGTAAAAGCAAGAAAAACAGGCTTTTTGCGTTATTTTTGATACTATGTCCAATACATTTAAATACCTCATGAATATGAAAAGACTTCCAATAGTGATATTGATGATAGTGGCGGCCTCTTTCCTTGCCTTCAAAACAATGGGTAAAGGAAATAATACCCCTCCCGGCAACTATGAAAAGATCATGAAATTAGTGGGTGAGATGTTGTCTCACGGACATTACAGTCCCCAGGATATTAATGATGCGTTTTCTAAAAAAGTATTCAAAAAGTATATAACGGAGCTTGACGCCGATAAAAGTATATTTCTGCAGAGTGATATTGAAGCACTGAAAAAATTTGAAACAAAGATCGATGACGAAATAAAAGGCGCCCCGGTTGAGTTTTCACTGGCAGCCGGCAAGATCTTCAATAAAAGGGCAGAGGAATCAGCTGCTATTATTAATTCAATCCTGTCAGCACCATTTGAATTTTCAACTGATGAAGACGTGCTGTTGGATTCGGATAAGATCGGATTTGTAACCACAGCAGCAGAGCAAAAGGACAGATGGAGAAAGAAGCTCAAGTTTATGACTCTGGAACGCTATGTTGACCTTTTGGATGTCAGGGAAAAAAATAAAGGAAAAGAAGGGTTTGTGGTGAAAACTGATGAAGAGCTGGAAAAAGATGCCCGTGACAGGGTAAAACGCATTATGGACAGGACATTTGAACGGTATCGTTTTAAGTTCAATGATGACGATAAGTTCAATATGTATGTGAATACCATCACTACTACGATGGACCCGCATACAGAATTTTTCCCGCCGGTTGACAAAAGATATTTTGATGAAGAAATGAGCGGCAGTTTTTTTGGTATTGGAGCTTCCCTGCAATATGATGACGGAAATATTAAAATTGCCAGCATACTTACGGGAAGCCCTGCTTACAAATCAGGAGAATTACAGGCTGGTGATATTATTCAGAAAGTAGGCCAGGGGAAAGAAGAACCTGTTGATCTGACCGGTTACCTGGTTACAGATGCTGTAAAAGTGATCCGTGGTAAAAAAGGAACGGAAGTAAAATTAACCGTAAAGAAACTGGATGGTGGAATCAAGGTTGTTTCTCTTATACGGGATAAAATAGTACAGGACGAATCGTTTGCCCGCAGCGCCATTGTAAATGAGAACGGTTCAAAGATCGGATACATCTTCCTGCCTGAGTTTTATGCCAACTTCGAAGACCCCAATGGCAACCGTTGCTATATCGATGTGGCCAAAGAAGTAAATAAACTGAAAGAAGAGAAAGTGGATGGTATTGTGATCGACCTGCGCAATAATGGCGGCGGCTCATTGTACGATGTAGTACAAATGGCGGGATTATTTATAGAAGATGGCCCGATTGTACAGGTAAAAGACAGGGATAACAAACCAAGTGTTTTGAAAGACAAAGACCGCAATGTTTTATATACAGGACCATTGGCTGTGATGGTGAATGAATTCAGCGCCTCTGCATCAGAGATATTTGCTGCTGCCATCCAGGATTATGGCCGTGGGGTGGTGATTGGAAGCACTTCTACGTATGGCAAAGGAACCGTTCAGCGAAATATTGGCCTTGATCCTGAAAACGGATTTTCTATGTCCAACTCTGACCTGGGAACTATAAAATTGACGTTGCAAAAATTCTACCGCATTAACGGAGGATCTACACAGCTAAGAGGAGTTTCATCTGATATTGTGTTGCCCGATAACCTGGAGCACCTGAAAGTAAGAGAAAAGGACAGCGATGATGCTTTACCATGGGATGAGATCACCAAAGCTTCTTATAAAACATGGGATGCGGGGTATAGTCTTGAAACGATCAAACAACTGAGCAACCAGCGGCTGGAAAATGATCCTACATTTAGGCTGATCGCAGAAACAACAGAATGGTTGTCGAAGCAAAGTGAAAAGAAATATTCATTGCAGTTAGATAAGTACCGCAAAGAACAGGAACGTATCAAAGCAAGTGTGAAGCAACTTGAATCACTGCTGAAATTAAAGGGGCAACTGGATGTTTCAGCATTACCGCAAGAAGCAAACCGCTGGGCGGATGATAAACCCAAGCAGGAACGCTTTGCCCAATGGCTGAAAACCCTTCAAAAAGATATCTACCTCGATCAGGCAGTAAAAGTGATGAATGATATCATTAGTCAGCAAAACCTTGTAAAAGGGAAACCTGTTACTAATGAGCCCGCAAAAAAAGCTTTTTAAGAA
>CAZTKV010000279.1:0-2953 GCA_964614285.1 uncultured Chitinophaga sp.
TCCTGGTTTTTTCATACTGTTCTATCAATTGCATTACTCTTTTCTTCGGCGCTCCTGTCATTGAGCCCATCGGGAATGCAGCCCTGATGATATCTGTAAATTTTATTGTCTCTTTCAATTCACCGCTTACAGTTGATATCATCTGGTGAACCTGCGGGAAAGAATACACTCCGTACAATTCTTCCACCCGTACCGTTCCCTCTTTACAAACCCTGGAGAGGTCGTTTCTTACCAGGTCAACCACCATCACATTTTCTGAACGGTCTTTGGCGCTGTTAAATAATTCATCTTTACTCTTGTTATCTGCAAATTCATTATTTAAAATCCTTTTTGAGGTTCCTTTGATAGGTTGCGATAAAATTTTATTCCCCTGTCTCTTCAAAAACCGTTCAGGACTGGCACATAGCAGCCATTTATCATTGATCCTGTATAATGCAGAAAAGGGGTTGGGAGAAATAAGACTGAGTTTGCTATAAACAGCCAGCGGGTCAATTACACATTGCTCTGCAAAAAATTCCTGGCAAAAATTTATTTCGTAACAATCCCCCCGCAAAATATGCTGCTTCAGCTTTTTTACAGTTGATATATACTCTTCTTGTGGCAACCGGCTTTGTATTTGAAAAGCTGCCACGTTATGACCCGCAGCATTTATCCTTGTCTCCTTAATTTCTTTATACACCATTGCAGGGTCTTCCGCTTCAATTTTCAATTCCTTTTCTGACAACCGTACTATCACTTCAGGTTCAAAGAAGAACAGATCCGGAAATTGTAAGTTATCAGGGTTAGATGAAGAGAGTTGTTCTATCTCATTTTTCAGATCATATCCCAGGTGCCCGAATAACCAGCTGTTTTTTTCATCAATAAAAGATTGTAACTGCTCCAGTGCACTGCCCGCACCGGCAGTAAGCTGCCGCTTTACACCTGCTGCAAGCAGGCATTCCACTGCATGTGGCTCCAGCTGGTATTGATGATTATCCAGAAAACAAAAAGTGCTGAACCGTTTTGCCCAGTTCAACACTTTCTTTTTTATCTGTTCAAAATCACTTACAGTATAAACAGAATTTGTAAGGATCGTATTACTCAATGTTTGCGAACGTATATGCTCAATTAATAATCGTCATCATCTTCATCGTCATAATCTTTATCATCAAAGAGGTCTTTAAACTCATCGTCTTCAAATTTAAAATCTTCTTCATCTGCCCCCTTCTTGGTAATACCTGCCCCTGCACCACCGGTAGCTTTCTTACCCTTTGATTTTGGAATATCAAACTCGTCAAAATCAGGATCCCACTCTTCCTCCTCTTCCGGTTTATCCCAATCATCTGTTTCCTCTTCTGCATCATCGTCATCCTCTTCATCCTCTTTTCCTTTCTTGGTTGTTGCTTTACCTCCTTTCTTCGAAGGTTTTACATCCTCATCATCGTCATCATCTTCATCATCCTCTTCTTCTTCCTCTTTTTTCTTAGGTTTCGGCGCAGATTTTTTTGCCGCTTCTATTTCAGAGGCAGTTTTCACTTTACCCGTAGTCGTTTTTTCCTTTGCTGGTTTTATGGCCATAGTTTAACAGGATTAATGCTGTAAAATTTCAGCGAAGTTTTTAATTAGCCAAATTTTTAAAATGTTTTTTTTCTATTCCGATTGCACCTTTGGTTACACCACAGGCTTTGAATAAATGATGATTATTTCACTTGTATTATCTGGTCCCGTCCCGGTCCGTTGGAAATATAATGAATATCCACGCCGAGGTATTTATTGATAAAACTAACATACGTTTTCATAGTATCAGGCAACTCTGCGAAAGTTTTAGCTGCACTGGTAACGATATTCCAGCCGGTAAATCCTTTGTAAACCGGTTCTGGCCTTTGGCGGTCCATCTGGAAAGGTATTTCCTGGCTCTCTTTCCCGTTTATTTTATAGGCCGTACAAACTTCTAATTCTTTAAATGCATCTAACACATCTGCCTTTGTCATGACAATCTTTGTCACACCATTTATCATACAGGCAAAATTCAGGGCAACCAGGTCTATCCAGCCACAACGACGGGGCCTGCCGGTAGTGGCCCCAAACTCATTTCCAATCTTTCTCAGTTCCTCCCCTGTTTCATTCTCTAATTCTGTCGGGAAAGGTCCGCCACCCACCCGGGTGCAATATGCTTTTGTTACTCCAATCACATCTCTTATCTGCTGAGGTGCCACTCCCAGTCCGCTGCAAACACCGGCAGAAATGGTATTAGAAGAGGTTACATACGGGAAGGTTCCAAAATCAATATCCAGCATACTGCCCTGTGCACCTTCTGCAAGAACCCTTTTACCGGCTTTTATCTGGTTATTGATAAAATACTCTCCATTCACAATATTCAGTTCCTTCAAAAATTCAAGGGCTTCAAAGAATTCTTCCTCCCACGCAGTAATATCTTCCTGGAAATTATAATTATCCAGCAGCCGTTGATGTTTCAACCGCAGTTTTATATACTGTGTGGTAAAATTCTTATCCAGCAGATCTCCTACCCTCAATCCATTTCTTCCGGTCTTGTCCATGTAAGTGGGGCCAATACCTTTTAAGGTAGAGCCTATCTTCTGGTTGCCTTTTGATAACTCAGCAGCTTTATCCAATGCCCTGTGAGTTGGCAAAATAAGATGAGTACGTTCTGCAATAAATAAATTCTTTTTCAGGTCTATACCAAACGAAGCTACGGTATCACATTCTCTTTTAAGTGTTACCGGGTCAAGCACCACCCCATTGCCGATCAGGTTTACTATTCCGGCATGAAACACACCAGAAGGAATCTGGTGTAGTACCACCTTTTTATCATTTACATATAATGTGTGTCCCGCATTGGGACCGCCCTGGAAACGGGCCACCACATCATAATCTTTGGCAAAAAAATCAACAATCTTCCCTTTTCCTTCATCGCCCCACTGGAGGCCAAGTATTACATCAACCATGATTCAGT
>CAZTKV010000280.1:0-2949 GCA_964614285.1 uncultured Chitinophaga sp.
TAGTGTTTACTTCCAGCATATAGGGTTTACCCTCTTTCTCATTGTAAATAAAGTCTATCCTCACTACCCCCCCACAATTAAATACTGAGTATACTTTCCTTGCCATATCCCGTATTTTATCAGCTATAACTTCATCTACTTCTGCCGGAGTAGTTTCGTCTGATTTCCCCTGGTATTTAGCTTCAAAGTCAAAAAAAGCTTTATCAGAATGTGCTCTTACCTCAGTGAGGGGAAGCACAATAATGTTTCCTAATGACTTAAAAACACCAACAGTAAATTCCCTTCCCTCGATCATTTCTTCTACAAGCACCTGGTCATCCTCCTGAAAAGCCTTTTCAATAGCTACTCCCAGTTCATCGGATGGATTATTAACTTTAGACATTCCAATACTGGATCCGCCATTATTAGGTTTAACGAAAACAGGAAACTTCAGGTTTGCTATCACTTCGTCAGGACTGCCAAA
This sequence comes from uncultured Chitinophaga sp., assembly GCA_964614285.1. Taxonomy (GTDB): domain Bacteria; phylum Bacteroidota; class Bacteroidia; order Chitinophagales; family Chitinophagaceae; genus JJ008. The sequence continues at coordinate 464 of CAZTKV010000280.1, forward strand.
ATTATTTTTTATTAATATTACTGATTTTGCCACGGGTACACCTGATGCTCCTGCCACTGCAGTAGCATATCTCTTGTTAAAGGTAATGGCTGAAGTTGCTGCGCTGCATCCTGTATAAGGTATTTTGAGGGTATCAAAATAGCCCTGCAATTTCCCGTCTTCACCCGGAGTACCGTGCATACCAATGAATACTGCATCGAAGCTTATTTTCTGATTATCCATCTGCAGAGAAAAATCATTCTTGTCTACTTCCACTTTCCGGCCATCAGTAAGTTCATAAAACCAACCCTGGGGATTTATATCAATTTTGAAAACGTTAAACAAATTTCTGTCAAGGTTACTATCAATGGTTATTGCACTTCTATATGATATGATGGCCTCTCCTGAAAAACCGCCTGTAACAAGGGCTATATTCTTCTTCATCTTTAAGTCTGGTGGGTTTTGTTCCCGCTTCAACGGGACGTACTATGCAAATATTGCAGAAAAAGTTAAGATGCCCAACCTATTCATCAGTTTATCATCAGGGATTAACAATTATTACAGTAAAACTCCTGAAACTTTTCTGATGACACAAAAAGTAAAACCAGGTCAATTATTCTCCCGGGGAAATAATAAAGGTGAAGGCCGTTTCTCCTTCACCTTTTTACGACGGGAAATATCACCCGCCACTGAATGAGCAGTTTTCACTGCTTTATATTCTGAGATACATATTAAAGCTACAAAAATTAATATCCAGCCGGCAAAAAACTGGCAAAAAATTATGCACAGGCAAAGCACAAATTAAATGTGCAATTTATCTTTTTTGGCTATCAGCTGATCTACTGTCTCCTGGTACATTTCATCGGGCACACAGCAATCAACCGGGCAAACAGCTGCGCATTGGGGTTCCTCATGAAAACCCTGGCATTCGGTACATTTATTAGGCGTTATATAGTAAGTATCTACTGCTACAGGAGCATTTTTCTGCTCTGCATCCACTACTGTTCCATCAAGTAGAGTATAAGAGCCTTTTACTGTTGTGCCATCAGCAATGGCCCATTCCACACCACCTTCATAGATAGCATTGTTTGGACATTCAGGTTCGCAAGCACCGCAATTGATACATTCTTCTGTAATCTTAATAGCCATGATAATTAAATTAATGAGTTCAGAGTTACTTTTGTACCACAAAATTAGTTGACAGGGATGAATTTACAACATCGAATCTATTTATTATCGAGCCTGGGAAAATATATTTTATCCAACGACCCCCAGTGGCAAAACGCAAAAGAACAAGCCAGTCTGGAGAATGGTTGGTTCATTCCGGAGTTCATTGATATAGCTTCAAAAAATATTGCCCTGTCTTTTTTGCAAAAAAACATACTTGAAAAATGGACTGCTGCTGGTCAAATCCCTGATACCAGCCCTGCTGCAAAAACCATAGGCATCGTAATGGCAGGAAATATTCCACTTGTTGGCTTTCATGATTGGCTTTGTGTTTTTATAAGTGGCCATAGAGCCAGGATCAAGCCTTCATCCAAAGACCAGGTACTTATTAAACACCTGCTTGAAAAACTAGCCGGTTGGGATGAACAGGCGGGTAATGCTTCGGAAATATCTGATATGCTGAAAGGGTGTGATGCTTATATCGCTACCGGCAGTAACAACTCTTCCCGGTATTTTGATTATTATTTTGGTAAGTATCCCAATATCATACGCCGTAACAGGACATCAGTGGCCATTCTTAGTGGTAAAGAAACAATCGAGGAGTTGGAGAAACTGGCTGATGACGTTTACCTGTATTTTGGTCTGGGTTGCCGTAGTGTAACAAAGATTTATGTACCTGCTGGATATGATTTTATCCCGCTGCTGACAGCCTTTAAAAAATATCAATACCTGTCCGATCATCATAAATACAAAAACAATTACGACTATAACCTGGCACTTCATTTATTGAACAAAAAATACTATATGACAAACGGCAGTATCCTTTTAATAGAAGAAAATTCACTGTTCTCGCCAATCAGCCAGCTAAACTATGAGTATTACCAGGACACGGACAAATTGACCGAAAAACTGAAAAATCTTCCTGAACTGCAGTCTATTATGGGTAAGGGACATATATCATTTGGGCAAAGCCAGTGCCCGGCCATTACGGATTACGCTGATGGAGTCAATACGCTGGAATTTTTGAACTCCCTGTGAACCATAAGTTAGGGATAACCCGTAAATAGTGATAAATTTACAGCATACCAGAAGTACGAAGTCTTTAGTAAAGATTTGTTAAACTAATTTACTGGTAACCAAAGATGAACTGACAGTTTGTTATTTTGTAAAGCAGAGGCACATATTTTGAAAAAGAACCTCAAAAAATAACCTATTAAAGTATAAATCACTATGAAACTTAGACAGCTATTTCTGATCATCGCCGTAAGTGCAGTTTCTGCTGTTTCCAGTGTTTGGATTTACAGCAAAGTGGCTGCAAAGCAGCAATCTTCCATTTTCTC
>CAZTKV010000281.1:0-2930 GCA_964614285.1 uncultured Chitinophaga sp.
TTAATTTTTCTGTTTCTGCGAGGATACATGAAGAGTCAGTGGGCAATGAATATGGCCTTAAGCAAGGCATACATAACCAGCAGGCAGGATTCACCTGGCGAAAAAGTAAATGGGAAGCCGGTGGTTCTTTTGTACATAATTATTTTGGTGGCTGGCAGGATACCGCTATCGGCCGTGAACTGGTCTGGCATAAGAAAGATCAACTGATTGCCAACGGATTCATCGGTTATACAAAAAGCAGGCTTAGTCTTCGCTATCGTATAGACGGATTAGATGAAGTGATCACCAACCCGGGCAACTATTCTCCTTTTCCTGACCAGATCTCCGGTGATACACTGGCTTACGACCAGGAATATCTTTCGCAAAGAGTAATTCACCAGTTGCAGGGCTCTTATTTTGTCAGCAGCAAGCTGAATTTCCAGGTACAAACTTCTTACACCGATTACAGCCGCCAGGTTTTCTCTACTACTGTCAATAAAAAGAACGGAGATGTAAGATTAGATCCCGGAGAAGGCAAACAGTCTGTAGTTGATTTCAGGGGATTCACTTTCCGTGGTACTGCCTTGTATAAATTATCCGATAAGGTAAGTTTTCAGCCCGGTATGGATATAAACCTCGACCGTGGTGAAGGAGAAAGATTAAAGAACGGATCCAATGCTGTAGACGATTATGCTTTCTTCATCACTTCAGAGATCACTCCTAATAGTAAAATCAGCATTCGTCCGGGTTTACGTTTTATCAAAAACTCTGTGTACAATGCACCTCCTTTCATTCCCTCTGTCAATGCAAAGCTGGCGCTGACCAGTGATATTGATTTTCGTTTTTCTTATGCCCGGGGCTTTCGTTCTCCTTCCCTGCGGGAACTCTACTTCAGCTTCTTCGATGCCAATCACCAGGTGGTGGGCAATCCTGATTTGAAAGCAGAAACCTCTCACAGCTTCACCGGTTCTGTGAATATGAAGAAGAAAAGAGATAACGGCGCTTTGTATCATCTACAACTCGGCGGTTTTTACAATGATGTAAAGAATCTGATCGATTATGTATTCACGCAAAGCTCTGATACCGCCAAACTGTACAATGTACTTAACAGCAAAACATCTGGTGTAAACCTTACAGCAGGTTATAGTTATAAGAACTGGAATTTTAATGCCGGTTTTGCTTACACAGGTTTCTATAATGACCAGTATAGTGCAGACAAAAGTTTTCCTGAACTGGTTTGGTCTGCCGAAGCCAATGCCAGTGCCAGCTACCATTTTAAAAAGATTGGTCTCGACTTGAACCTATTTTATAAAATGGTAGGTAAACGTCCCCGCTATGTTGCCAGCGGACCGGATATTATTTTATCCGAACAGGATGCTTATCACATGGCCGACTTCACTGTCAGCAAAAAGATCATCCGGGTGCTCAGCCTCAATGCCGGTGTACGCAACCTCTTTGATGTAAGCCGTATCAACAGCAGCTTCGTACAGGGCGGTATACATACCGGCGGCGGACTGAATGTGGGAACCGGCCGTTCTTATTTCGCCACACTTATTTTTAACTGGAATAAAAAATAATCATTTCAAATTAATCAATAATCGACTAAACATATTTTACAATGAAACAGAAATCTATATCTGTATTGGGAATAATTCTCTCTTTACTTGTACTGGTAACAGGTTGCCGGAAAAGAGATGCTGAACTGGCGGATAACCTGGTGGTGTTTGAAACTGCAGCGCAAGGTATCAACGCTGATGAAAATACGATTACAGTTCGGTTAAAGTTATCAAGAAGCACGGACCGGGATATTCCGGTTGTGGTTAGCCTGGCAGAACAGGGGGTAGTTTACGGTACCGATTATACTACCAATCCTGTTGTTACAGCAGGTAAACTGACGTTGACTATTCCATCCGGAAATAATGAAACATCATTTACCATTTTAAAAAGCAGTGGTGTTCTGTTTGATGGTGATGAGAAGATCATTTTTGATCTTTATAGCTCAGGAGCTCCTGTTTTTATCGGAGCTGCCAAACAGTTTGTGCTGAGTTTCGCCGAGCTGGTAGCTACCAGTGCAAACTTAACAGTAAATGGTGGAGGAGTTTTGTATCCTAATAAAGTATTCATAGATCTTAGCGCCAACAGACAAACTTCTATAAATCGGAATAACTGGGACCTGGGTTTTTATACCGGCGCTGATGACTTCCGTGTGATACTGAATTCATCTTCTGCTATGATGGCGAAACAAATCAATAAGAATGACCTTACACAGGTAACAAATGCGGATACAATTGGCTTTTCCGGTGAAGTGGCATTTAACCAATTTGCTCCCACTACTACTTCATTGCCTTATATTGATTATCCTAACGGTGACCTGGCAAGGACGGCGATCATGGCCACCAGTGCAACTCCAGTTGATAACAAAGTATATATTGTAAACAGAGGTCTTGCCCCCGGAAGTCCTGCCGTTGCAAGAGGATGGAAGAAGATACGTATTCTCCGCAATGCCAATGGTGGTTATACGTTGCAGCATGCAGATATCGCTGCTACTACTTTCCAGGAAATCAATATCCCCAAAGACGAATCATATTTCTTTAAGTATATTTCTTTTGAGAACGGAGTTGTAGCAATAGAACCAGAGAAAAAGAAATGGGACCTTGCCTGGACATATTTTTCCAATGTAACCAACTTTGGTGCTGGTGAAGTTCCGTATCTGTTCCAGGATATTATTATACAAAACAGGAATGTACAAGCTGTCAGGGTAATGACATCTGCTAAAGCATTTGCAGGTTTTGCAGAAACCGATCTTGCAGGATTAACTTTCTCATCATTGCAGGCAACAATTGGTTCTGACTGGCGTTCAGGAGGGGGACCCACTACCTCACCTGCGGTAAGATCTGACAGGTATTATATTATAAAAGACGGGGATAATAATTATTACAAAGTTCGTTTTA
>CAZTKV010000282.1:0-2930 GCA_964614285.1 uncultured Chitinophaga sp.
TTAATTTTTCTGTTTCTGCGAGGATACATGAAGAGTCAGTGGGCAATGAATATGGTATCAAACAAGGTATCCATAACCAGCAGGCCGGGCTTACCTGGAAGCGCAACAACTGGGAAGCAGGCGGATCTTTTGCGCACAATTATTTTGGTGGCTGGCAAGATACCGCTGTTGGCCGTGAACTGGTCTGGCATAAAAAAGATCAGCTGATCGCTAACGGGTTTATCGGTTATACAAAAGGTAAACTCAGCCTTCGCTACCGCATTGACGGATTAGATGAAGTGATCACCAACCCGGGCAACTACTCTCCTTTTCCTGACCAGATCTCCGGTGATACACTGGCTTACGACCAGGAATATCTTTCGCAAAGAGTAATTCACCAGTTGCAGGGCTCTTATTTTGTCAGCAGCAAGCTGAATTTCCAGGTACAAACTTCTTACACCGATTACAGCCGCCAGGTTTTCTCTACTACTGTCAATAAAAAGAACGGAGATGTAAGATTAGATCCCGGAGAAGGCAAACAGTCTGTAGTTGATTTCAGGGGATTCACTTTCCGTGGTACTGCCTTGTATAAATTATCCGATAAGGTAAGTTTTCAGCCCGGTATGGATATAAACCTCGACCGTGGTGAAGGAGAAAGATTAAAGAACGGATCCAATGCTGTAGACGATTATGCTTTCTTCATCACTTCAGAGATCACTCCTAATAGTAAAATCAGCATTCGTCCGGGTTTACGTTTTATCAAAAACTCTGTGTACAATGCACCTCCTTTCATTCCCTCTGTCAATGCAAAGCTGGCGCTGACCAGTGATATTGATTTTCGTTTTTCTTATGCCCGGGGCTTTCGTTCTCCTTCCCTGCGGGAACTCTACTTCAGCTTCTTCGATGCCAATCACCAGGTGGTGGGCAATCCTGATTTGAAAGCAGAAACCTCTCACAGCTTCACCGGTTCTGTGAATATGAAGAAGAAAAGAGATAACGGCGCTTTGTATCATCTACAACTCGGCGGTTTTTACAATGATGTAAAGAATCTGATCGATTATGTATTCACGCAAAGCTCTGATACCGCCAAACTGTACAATGTACTTAACAGCAAAACATCTGGTGTAAACCTTACAGCAGGTTATAGTTATAAGAACTGGAATTTTAATGCCGGTTTTGCTTACACAGGTTTCTATAATGACCAGTATAGTGCAGACAAAAGTTTTCCTGAACTGGTTTGGTCTGCCGAAGCCAATGCCAGTGCCAGCTACCATTTTAAAAAGATTGGTCTCGACTTGAACCTATTTTATAAAATGGTAGGTAAACGTCCCCGCTATGTTGCCAGCGGACCGGATATTATTTTATCCGAACAGGATGCTTATCACATGGCCGACTTCACTGTCAGCAAAAAGATCATCCGGGTGCTCAGCCTCAATGCCGGTGTACGCAACCTCTTTGATGTAAGCCGTATCAACAGCAGCTTCGTACAGGGCGGTATACATACCGGCGGCGGACTGAATGTGGGAACCGGCCGTTCTTATTTCGCCACACTTATTTTTAACTGGAATAAAAAATAATCATTTCAAATTAATCAATAATCGACTAAACATATTTTACAATGAAACAGAAATCTATATCTGTATTGGGAATAATTCTCTCTTTACTTGTACTGGTAACAGGTTGCCGGAAAAGAGATGCTGAACTGGCGGATAACCTGGTGGTGTTTGAAACTGCAGCGCAAGGTATCAACGCTGATGAAAATACGATTACAGTTCGGTTAAAGTTATCAAGAAGCACGGACCGGGATATTCCGGTTGTGGTTAGCCTGGCAGAACAGGGGGTGGTTTACGGTACTGACTATACTACCAACCCTGTTGCTACAGCAGGTAAACTGACATTGACTATTCCATCAGGTAACAATGAAACATCATTTACTATTATGAAAAGTAGTGGTGTTCTGTTTGACGGGGATGAGAAGATCATTTTTGATCTTTATAGCTCAGGAGCTCCTGTTTTTATTGGTGCTACCAAACAGTTTACGCTGAGTTTCGCTGAACTGGTAGCTACCAGTGCAAGCTTAACAGTAAATGGTGGAGGAGTTTTGTATCCTAATAAAGTATTCATTGATCTTAGCGCCAACAGGCAAACTTCAGTGAATCGAAATAACTGGGACCTGGGTTTTTACACCGGCGCTGATGACTTCCGTGTGATACTGAATTCATCTTCTGCTATGATGGCGAAACAAATCAATAAGAATGACCTTACACAGGTAACAAATGCGGATACAATTGGCTTTTCTGGTGAAGTGGCATTTAACCAATTTGCCCCCACTACTACTTCATTGCCCTATATTGATTATCCTAACGGTGACCTGGCAAGGACGGCGATCATGGCTACCAATGCAACTCCAGTTGATAATAAAGTATATATTGTAAACAGAGGTCTTTCCCCCGGAAGTCCTGCCGTTGCAAGAGGATGGAAAAAGATCCGTATTCTCCGCAATGCCAATGGCGGTTATACATTACAGCATGCAGATATCGCTGCTACTACTTTCCAGGAAATCAATATTCCCAAAGAAGAATCATATTTCTTTAAGTATGTTTCTTTTGAGAACGGAGTTGTAGCAATAGAACCAGAGAAAGAGAAATGGGACCTTGCCTGGACATATTTTTCTAATGTAACCAACTTTGGTGCTGGTGAAGTTCCATATCTGTTTCAGGATATTATTATACAAAACAGAAACGTACAAGCTGTCAGGGTAATGACATCTGCTAAAGCATTTGCAGATTTTACAGAAACCGATCTTGCAGGATTAACTTTTTCATCATTGCAAGCTACAATTGGTTCTGACTGGCGTTCCGGAGGGGGGCCCACTACCTCACCTGCGGTAAGATCAGACAGGTATTATATTATAAAAGACGGGGATAATAATTATTACAAAGTTCGTTTTA
>CAZTKV010000283.1:0-2927 GCA_964614285.1 uncultured Chitinophaga sp.
CGGATATCAATAACGGTAGTAATAACTGGGTGGTGGCCGGTAGCAAAACACAAAGTGGTGCGCCGATACTCTGTAACGATCCGCATCTTGAACTGTCGTTACCTTCCATTTGGTATGAAATGCAATTACAAACGCCAACGAGTAATACTTATGGGGTCTCATTACCCGGGGCTCCATTCATTATCATTGGGTTTAATGATAGTATTGCCTGGGGTGTAACTAATGCGCAACGGGATGTAAAGGATTATTATGAGATAAAATTCAAAGACAAAACAAAACAGGAGTATTGGTTCAACGGGAACTGGGAAAAAACAATGCTGAAGGAAGAAGTTATTAAAGTAAAAGGTGCTGCCGATGTAAAAGACACAGTAGCCTACACCATATTCGGACCTGTTATGTTTGATGAGAGCTTTTCAAATGATTTATCTAATAAAAGAAACCTTGCCGTTCGGTGGGTGGCACATGATCCAAGCAATGAAGGGATGACCTTTTATAAACTTAACAGGGCTAAAAATTATGATGATTATTCCTCGGCTATCCAGACATTTCAGTGTCCGGGACAGAATTTTGTTTTTGCCTCAAAAGGAGGAGATATTGCTATCTGGCAGCAGGGTAAATTTCCCGCCCGCTGGGACAGGCAGGGTTTGTATGTGATGCCCGGTGAAGACAGCAGCTATATGTGGCAGGGGTTTATTCCTCAACCAGAGAACCCACATGCAAAAAATCCGGAAAGAGGATTTTTAGAAAGTACCAATCAGCGGCCGGCTGATTCTACCTATCCTTACTTTATTCCCGGTAGCTATATTACACCAAGAGGAATTGCCGTTGAGAAATATTTGTCTGGCATGACAGGTATCACACCAAAGGATATGATGACATTACATGGTAATTACTTTAATACGTTGGCAGAAGATGCTGTGCCAGTATTGTTGAAGTATGTTCAGGTTGAAAAACTGGATGCGAAAGCAAAAGGTTATTTGGAGATTGTAAGGAATTGGAACCTGATGGCTTCTCCGGATTCAAAAGGCCAAACCATCTATCAATGCTGGTGGGATAGCCTTGAAACGGGGATATGGAAAGATGAATTGGCCAAAGTGGAACCGCAGGCTCCATGGCCGGAAGAACAAACTACGATGGAATTGCTGAAAAAAGATTCTGCTCTTTCATTCATCGATAATATCAATACTGCAGAAAAAGAAACATTATTTGATGTGGTGACAACTGCTTTGCAAAAAGCAACTGCAGACCTGGCTAAAAAAGAAACAGAAGGAAAATTAGAATGGGCTAAATTTAAGAACCCAACAGTTTATCATTTATTAAAAGACGCTTTACCGGCCTTTGCCCGCAAAGGATTGAATGTGGGTGGAAACGGAAATATCATTAATGCGGTTACACATAGTCATGGCCCGAGTTGGAGAATGATCGTTCACCTGACAAATCAGACAGAAGCATATGGTGTATATCCCGGGGGGCAAAGTGGTAATCCAGGCAGTCGTTTTTATGATGACTATGTAGATAAGTGGGTAGAAGGGCAATATCACAAATTATGGTTTATGCGGGAAGGAGATAAGACAGACAAGAATGTAAAATGGGTCATGAAATTCAATAAAGGAAACTAATTATACCGTCATGAAATTCATCACAGCAATTATACTCACAGCTTTATTGGCATTCATATCAGGATTGCTCTCTTTTTTCCCCTGGTGGGGATTTGCCATTACTTCATTATTAGTGGCCCTGCTTGTTCATCAAAAAGCAGGGAAGGCTTTTTTATCAGGATTTCTTGGATTGCTATTACTATGGGGCGGGTTGGCCTGGTGGATCGACATGCAAAATGATGGTGTCCTCTCTGCCCGTATTGCTTCAGTGTTGCCTCTTGGTGGAAATAATATGTTGCTGATTCTTGTTACAGGAGTGGTTGGCGGGCTGGTAGCTGGATTTGCTGCTATGAGCGGCAGTTACCTGCGGTCATCTTCCAAAGACTGATGTTAAAACTTCTCTAACCAAATAAATAAAGATTGGTAAAATACCCCGGAGAAACTATCTTGTAGTTGATACTACTATGAGATACATTCTTTCCGGCTTTATCCTTTTCTCGTTTCTTTCCAATGCATATGCAGGCAAAATAACCGGCATAGTAACTGATGCCCAGGGAAAAATATTGCCTTTTGCTTCTATTTATATAAAGGGAACAAATAAAGGAACAAATGCAAATAGCGAGGGTAAATATTTGATCGATCTCCCCCCCGGAAAATATACCCTCGTTTGTCAGTACGTTGGCTATACCAAAGAAGAAAAAAAGATAACTGTTGGGAATGAAGATATACAGCTTGATTTCAAACTGGCATTGCAGGAAATGACATTAAGTGAAGTAGTGCTGGGACCGGGAGAAGATCCTGCCTATGAGATCATAAGACAGGCAATTAAAAAAAGAAAAGTTCACCAGCAGCAGCTTGACAGGTTTCAATGTGAAGTCTATACAAAAGGACAAATGAGATTAAGAGATTATCCAAAGAAACTACTGGGGCAAAAAGTGGATTTCGAGGATGGGGATACAAGTAAAAGGAAGTTGATTTATCTCTCTGAAACAATTTCCAATTATTATGTTGACAGGCCGGATAAAGAAAAAATAGAAGTGATTTCTTCCAAAGTAAGCGGGCAGAGTGATGGCTTTGGACTGGCAGCCCCACGGTTTTTTTCTTTGTATGATAATAACATCCAGGTAGGTAGCAATCTGAATCCAAGAGGTTTTATTTCTCCTGTTTCTGACAATGCATTGAATTATTACCGGTATAAGCTGGAAGGTACATTTTACGAAGATGGAAAGGAAATCAGCCGTATTAAAATCATACCTAAACGAAAATATGAACCACTGTTTAGCGGGTATATAAGTATTGTAGAAGATGCCTGGGTGGTTCATTCTGCCG
>CAZTKV010000284.1:0-2916 GCA_964614285.1 uncultured Chitinophaga sp.
CCGTTTTTACAGAACACCATTTTATTTGGCAACTACTTTGGAATTTTTATTGACGAAAGACTTGCCGCTATGGCTGGACAGCGTATGCACCCGGTACCCTATATGGAAGTAAGCGCTGTCTGTACTCATCCTGATTACAGGGGCAGGGGGTATGCAAAGGCATTAATGCTCCGGGTGATGCAACTGATACTGGAAAATTCTTTTACTCCCTTTCTGCATGTGCTCAGCAGTAATGCCGGGGCGATCCAGTTATATGAATCTATCGGCTACCGCATCCGGAAACAATTTTATATGGATGTGGTGATGAGGTTGTGATGAATTCCGGGAAACTTATGTGGTAAAACATTTGGGCGTCTAATACAGCAACAGCATCCGGTGGTTGGGATTGGAATGGGTTTCGCTGAGTTTGAAATCATAACTGCCGGTGATCCTGAACCCAGCCTTTGTATAAAAGTTTACTGCCCGGTGGTTTTCTTTCCATACATAAAGCCACATACCGGCCTCGTTATTTTTTTTAGACAGATCAATATTGAACCGGAGCAGTTCATATCCCAGCTTTAACTGGTAAAATTCTTTCAGCAGGTAGATCCTTTCCAGCTTGGTAATGTTTTGCTGCGGCATACCAGGGTGGGGTGAATGCAGGACGATCTTGGAATAACCGGCCGCCTGCTGATCATAATAAAGAATATGATAAATATTTTTCGGATCGCTTAGTTCCTGTTGCATTACGGCTGGTGTGTATTTAGTGGCAACATAAGCATCAATATCTGCAGCCGGGGCACTGTGCCCATGTGATTCAATAAAAGTTATCCGGCCAATATCAGCCAGCAGGGCTGCATTATCTGTAGTTGCTTTTTCAATAATGACCATCGGTTCTAAAGTAAGGATAAATTCAATCTATATTTCTGACGAGTTCCTCCGCCGGGTTTCCTTATTGCGCAGACGCTGTCATAGGTGACTCGATGGGAAATGGATCGCAACACTAACAACGGTATGCTGCTTTTTGGAATACCAACAAAGGTGAAAGTTTGTGGCAGCCTTTAATTGATAACTGCATTTATTTTTTCCCATAGGGCATTATCAAAACCTGACAAAGCAAAAACGGGGTTGGCAGGGTCTGAGGCAGTACCCATGCGGATAACCACCAATTTTTTAGATGGCACAACGTATATACGCTGATCTTCGGCGCCCATGGCCGCATACACATCAGCCGGGGCATTAGGCACCAGTGTACCGGGATACACCGTTTGGCCACCGGGCAACATAGCACTGCTCTTTCCATTCAGCCACCAAAAATATCCGTAAGAAGGGTTGATGGTTTGGGAGGAATTAATACTTTCTTCAAAGTAAGGCTGATTGATGATCTGCTCATTATTCCATTTGCCTTTGTTGAGTGCCAGTATACCAAAACGGGCCATACTGCGGGTGCTGCTGTGGTAAATTTTAAAAATGATGCCATTGTTCCAAAAACCATCCATGCCGATCTTATCTCTCAGTTTGGCGTTGAAATAATTATCATAACTCTGCGATGAGGCTGCGGCTACCACATCCATCAGTTTTTGAAACACATTATGATAAGACCAGCGGGTGCCCGCATCAGCCATATAGGTCAGGTTGGAGGGTAAAACAAGATTGTTTGAATCGTTCAGCCCGGAAGTCATGGTTAGCAAATGCCGGTTGGTGATCAGGTTTTGCTTGGCAATTGGTGCACTGGTCCAGGTGGTGCCGATATAGTCAGATACTTTGTTATTGATCTGCAGCAGGCCTTCCTGCTGGGCGATACCGGTGATAGTTCCTACCAGGGTTTTGCCGGCGCTGTTCCATTGCCAGGTAGAATCTTTAGTGTGGCCGTTAAAATATTCTTCCATCACAATTCGTCCGTTCACAAGTATCATAAAGGATCTGGTGTTTTTCTGCTGCAGGTAGTCTTTCAACGGCTGCACAGCGGCGGTGTTCCAGCCAAGTGAGGATATAGATTTGCTTTCCCAGGTGCTGCTGCCGGTTGGCGGAAAATACATGGTTTCTTCGGTCGTATCGGGGGGTGCATCTTTCTGGCATGAGAACAGGGTGAGCAGTACGGTGAGGGAAAAGATATATTTCATAGATTAAAGATTATGCGGGCGGTAAGATAGGATTCTGGGAGAAAGGTTTAATGGGGTTTTATGTGAGCACATCTTTTTTAAGCCTTGGTTGTTTTTTTATACCAACCAGACCGGGGAACAGGCAGGCCCGTTATTGATAACGTAATATCCAGTTTTCCCTGCTGATGCTGTAAACTTTACAATTACTGCTGCCAAATACCCGGTCTTCGATGAAGGTAAAACCGATACGTTCATAAAACCGGATGGCCCTTGTGTTGGATGCCAATGGATCAATCAGCACGGCCATAACTTCCGGGCTGGCAAAACATTTGTTCAGCGATAACTGCATCATAACAGTGCCATAACCTTTACCAAGGTCTTTCGCTTCGCCGATCCAGATGTCAATGGCCCTGTAACCTTCTGCTATATCACCCCAGTAGTGGCTTTCTTCCTGTGCCGGGTTAATTATCTGCACAAAGCCGACAGGTCTTTCGTCAAGTGTAGCCATTAATTGTTCCCGCCAGGGCGGGTTACGGGCAAGTTCATATTCCCAGTTCCAGTCATCATCCGGGTCGCTGTCAATTACATGTGGCTGTTTATCCCAGTGCAGTAGTAAGGGAAGGTCTTCAGGAGTGGCATTCCGGAGTTGTATCATACGGTATAAGGTTTCGCAGTGATCGGTACTTTTCTCACCAGGGATTTCTTACTAATTACAGAGATTGATATTGTACCGCGTAGTTGGTGAGAAACACCAACTACACGGCGTAAAGAATGCTTTCACTGCTTATTTCTCCGCAGCAACTACAATGGCTGCGGCATCAATGGATACATGCCC
>CAZTKV010000285.1:0-2915 GCA_964614285.1 uncultured Chitinophaga sp.
CTGTAAAAAGGAACGATGCGGTTGTGTTTAACTTTCCGGCAGGTGATACCGTTATAAATCTGCCTAATTTTCAATCAAAAGATCCTTACTATGATGTATGTCGCCGAATGGGCCGCGGAAATATGGATGAAGGAAGAAAAGTGATATTGAATGATCCTGATAATTACCCGTTGGCCATTCATCCGGTTGACAAAAGTGATAACTATATTAAACGCTGTGTAGGTATTGCCGGAGATGTCCTGGAAGTAAAAAAAGGTACAGTATACATAGATGGTAAAGAGCAACCATTACCTCCTGCCAGTGAGGCATTTTATATTGTAACAACCAAACTGGTTCCTGATGCTGATATTCTGAAAGAAGAGTATGAGGTTGATTATGAAAAGGGAGAGTATGAAAGCATTGGCATCAATACCTTCAGAATGTTGTTGACTGCAAAGGCAAAAGAGAAAATGCTTCAAAACGGGTTTGCCACTTCGATTGTGCTTGATGAGGCATATAATGGCGGAGGAGGAGAAGTATTTCCCAATAATCAATCGTTCAAATGGTCAAGAGATAATTATGGTCCTATCTGGATTCCTAAGAAGAATATGCCGGTTCAATTAAACGATTCAACCTATTTGTTGTATGAAAGAGCCATCAGGGTGTATGAAAAAAATGAGTTCTTTAAGAAAGATGGCAAGTTCTATCTGAATGGGAAGGAAGTGAGTTCCTATGCTTTTAAAATGAACTATTACTGGATGATGGGCGATAACAGGCAAGGCTCCCAGGATAGCCGGTATTGGGGCTTTGTGCCGGAAGACAGGGTGGTAGGAAAAGCCTGGTTGATTTGGTTTAGCTGGGAAGGCGGCCCCCGGTGGAAACGATTGTTCCGTACAGTAAAATAAATTAACTTTAAATGCCCTTGACGATGTCAGGGGCATTATTGTCTTTAAACCAATACCGGTATGAAACATAGCAAATTTGAATTTGAGTATGAAGTGTATGATGATATTAGCCAGCTAAGCAAGGCAGATGCGGAACTATTGACGAGAGCAAGGGAAGTTACTGCTAAAGCGTATGCGCCATATTCAAAATTCAATGTGGGGGCTGCAGCATTGCTTGCCAACAGCGAGTATGTTGCCGGTACTAACCAGGAAAATGCATCATACCCGGTAGGTATCTGTGCAGAAAGAGTATTATTGGGCAGTGCGGCTACTTTGTATCCTGACGTTCCGCTGATTGCCATGGCTATAAGTTTTAATACGGCTAAAGAAAAAAGTAATCATCCTATTTCTCCCTGTGGTATGTGCCGGCAGTCGTTGCTTGAATACGAAACAAGATTCAAAAAGCCAATCCGGGTGATCATGGGAGGAATGGAAGGGAAAATACAAATAGTTCAATCAACCCGTATGTTATTGCCCTTTGCATTTACAGGTGAAGAACTGATTTAAAGGGTTCCTGAATGATTATATCAGAATAAAGTTTGAACGCCATAAGCAACTTTCGCCTCATGATCCAGCAGCCATTTCTTTCTCCATAATCCACCTGCGTATCCAACCAACTCCCTGTTAGAACCAATGACCCTGTGACAGGGGACTATTATGGCAATATTATTTTTCCCATTGGCATTGGCAACAGCCCTGGTGGCCTTTGTATCTCCGATTCTTCTCGCCAGTTCAAGATAGCTGATCGTCTTACCAAAAGGTATTTGCACCAGTTCGCTCCATACTCCCTGCTGAAAATTTGTACCTGGCTGATTCAAGGGTAGTTCAAATTGCCGGCGCTGGCCATTAAAATACTGGATCAATTGCTCTGCACAATTGATCAGCATAGGTGGTATATGCTTTTTCCGGCCTTCTGCTTTTTGTGTGGTATCATGAAATGTAACTTCGCTTATGTAATCTTCCGTACCGCTTATCTTCAGAATACCTACCGGCGAATGATAATATGTATGAAAAGTGTCAGACATGTCTAGCCGATCTTTTGACCGTTGCGAACAGGTTGCCCTGGTTGTAATAAAATTACATCGTTATTTTCATCATAGACGCCCAGGACAAGACATTCACTGGTGAAGTTGGCAATTTGTTTAGGCGGGAAATTAACAACAGCAATCACCTGGCGATTCAATAATTCTTCCTTGCCATAATGGGCCGTAATTTGTGCTGAAGACCTCTTTATACCTATCTCTGCACCAAAATCCACTAACAACTGGTAAGCAGGCCTCCTGGCTTTAGGGAAATCATTTACTTCAATGATGGTGCCGGCCCGCATATCCACTTTTTCAAAATCATCCCAGTTGATCGTCATTCATTTTTTCTCTAAGCTAACCATTTACCTTTAAAGTAAAAACGGAGAATATTTTTTGATGATTATACCAGTTCCCTTTAACTTAAAGCAAATTTTCAAAATGACACCTGTTAAAAAGAATATGAGTATCTCCCGGAGAAAGTTTATCCGTAATACGGCAATAGCCGGTGCCGGCTTTTTCATTGTACCACGGCATGTGCTGGGCCGGGGTTTTATTGCTCCCAGTGATAAATTGAATATAGCAGGAATAGGAGTGGGAGGTAAGGGAACCAGTGACCTTGCAGAATTTGCGAAAAGTCCTTATGTAAATATCGTGGCGCTTTGTGATGTAGATGACAGGGAAGCTGCCAATTCAAGAAAGAAATTTGATAAAGCACCCTATTATAAAGATTTCAGGGAAATGCTGGAAAAGGAAAAGAGTAATATTGATGCCTGTTCCATTTCTACGCCTGATCATACCCATGCAGTAGCTACATTAGCTGCCATGCAACTGGGTAAACATGTATACACTCAAAAACCATTGACACATGATATTTATGAAGCAAGAATTTTGACTGAAGCGGCTAAGAAATATAAAGTAGTAACCCAAATGGGCAACCAGGGTGGTTCAGGTGACGGAGTACGCAAAG
>CAZTKV010000286.1:0-2915 GCA_964614285.1 uncultured Chitinophaga sp.
GCAAAGGCGATTATGGTTTTAATGCAAGAACAGAAGAATATGAAAACCTGTTCAAGGCTGGTGTTATAGACCCAACTAAAGTTAGCCGGGTGGCATTAGAAAATGCTGCTTCTATTGCTGGTATGTTGCTTACTACAGAATGTGTGGTGGCTGACAAACCAAAGAAAGAAGAGCCACATAGCCATGGTGCACCTGATATGGGCGGAATGGGATATTAATAAGCACGGAAGAAAAGAACATACAAATTCAGGCCCCTGTATAATTACAGGGGCTTTTTTATGCCAGGATACCTGATTGTCACCTGATATTCGGCAGGAATCGGCGCCAGAATTAATACAATTTGCTATTTGGCGAATTTGAAAAATCCCTAATTTTAACAGTCTGATGGCTACCATAATTTGAAAGCGCAATTGCTTTCAAAACCTTATTTATCTAAAACTTCTTTATGAGAAAATTTACACTCTTGTTATTTACGGGGTTATTTTATTCGGCTGTTTTTGGCCAACAAAATTATTGGTCATCACGAACCGATAACAGTGGGATCATCACTGATAAGGCTGTTGCAAGACAATCTTTCCCCAAGGTGTTCAATTTGTTTCAATTGAACATTGAGCCTTTAAGGCAGGAATTATTTACTATCACAGACAACCAGGCAAGGCGTTCAACAATTATTTCGCTCCCGAATGCTGATGGTAGTCTTGAGCAGTTTGAAGTGTATGAAGCTTCAAACTTTGAACCGGCTTTACAGGCCCAGTTTCCCCAGATCAGAGCTTTTTCGGGAAGAGGGATTACAGATATCTCAGCAACATTGAAGCTGAGTATATCGCCTCAAGGTATTCAGACTATGGTTTTCAGAGCTAACGGCCCAAACGAATACATTGAGCCTTATTCTCAGGATCACACTATTTATGCAGTATTCAAATCTCAGCGTAAGAAAGGGGGGCTACCATGGGTATGTTCCACACCTGATCAGCAATTGGCTGCTGATTTGAATGCCAGAGTAAACCTTATTGAAAGTGATGCTGGGCAATTAAAAACAATGCGCCTGGCACAATCATGTAACGGTGAATATTCTAATTGGTTTGGTGCCACAAGTTCTGCACAGGTTGCTTTAGTTTTAGCAGCTTTTAATGCAACTCTTACCCGTTGTAATGGTTGCTACGAAAAGGATCTTGCGATACACCTTAATCTAATCCCAACTACTACAGCCGTAATTTATTATGACCCTGCAACAGATCCATATACAACTATGGCTAACTGGAATAACCAGTTGCAAGCTACATTGACTGCAAATATTGGTGAAGCAAACTATGATATTGGTCATATGTTTGGTGCTTCAGGTGGTGGTGGCAATGCCGGTTGTATTGGTTGTGTTTGTGTGGATGGTCAAAAGGGCAGAGGTATCACATCTCCTGCTGATGGTATCCCCCAAGGCGATAATTTTGATATTGATTATGTGGCACATGAAGTAGGACATCAAATGGGAGGTAACCATACTTTCTCTATGTCCAATGAAGGTCAGGGTGTAAATAAGGAAGTAGGCTCTGGTATCACTATCATGGGTTATGCCGGTATCACCAGCCAGGACGTTGCCCCTCACTCTATTGATATATTTCATGAAGCTTCTATCCAGCAGATACAAGTTAACATGGCAACTAAAACCTGTCCTATAACTACACCGCTTACGGGTATAAACGCTACTCCTGTTGTAGCCCCTGTTTCTAATTATACTATTCCAATCTCAACTCCTTTTGCATTAACTGGCTCTGCAACGGATGCTGATGCAGGCGATGTACTGACTTATTGCTGGGAGCAGAATGATGATGGTGTAGGACAGACTGGAAATAACAGTGTGGCCCGTGAGAATAAACCTACAGGCCCCAACTGGCTGACATGGCCTGCTACAACATCTCCTACGAGATTGATGCCAAGGTTGTCAACAATCCTTACAGGTGCTAATCTTACAGGCCCTTTGCCTGGTGGTGATGCGATCGCAAATACAGAAGCGTTGAGTAATGTAGGCCGGACACTAAATTTCAGACTTACTGTTAGGGACAACAGGCCTTATAATGGAACTGCAGTTGGACAGACTGCATTTACTGATATGACTGTTACGGTAAATGCAGCGACAGGTCCATTCCTGATTACTTCTCAGAATACGGCTGTAAGCTATCCTGGTGGTTCTACTCAAACGGTTACATGGTCTGTAAACGGTACTACTGGTGCCCCCATCAACTGTGCTAATGTTAAGATATCTTTCTCAACAGACGGTGGCGTTACATTCCCAACTGTTTTAGCTGCAAGTACACCCAATGATGGCACAGAAGATATTACTATCCCTGTTGGTTTAACTACAACAGGAAGAATAAAAGTGGAAGCTATTGGCAATATTTTCTTTGACATTAATAATGCAAGCATTACTGTAGCAGCACCATTAAATGGCTTTATATTTAATAGCCCTGTTCCGGTAACGGCTACTTGTCCTGCACCAAACGTAATGACTTCAGGTAATCTGACAGCTACTTACGTCGGTACATTTACAGGTGATATAAATCTTTCAGGTGTAGTAGTTCCAGCAGGACCAACAGTTTCATTTAGTAATTCAACTTTGACAACAGGGTCACCATCAACTACGGTATCATTAACGGGCATGGCGGCATTAGCCCCGGGTAATTATACTGTTACTGTAACAGGTATTGGTGTAGCAGGACCTACTGTTACTAGGGATATAGTATTTACTATTAATCCTGGTAGCGGTCCAACAATTACTGGCCAGCCTGCAAATGCTACCGTATGTGCCGGTGCTAATGCATCATTTACTGTAACAGCTACAGGTACATACCAATGGCAGATAAGTACTGCAGCTGTTCCTGCCTTTACTAATATTAGCGGTGCCACCGCCGCAACCTTGAACC
>CAZTKV010000287.1:0-2912 GCA_964614285.1 uncultured Chitinophaga sp.
TGCCCTCCGCTGAATTCATGGGGGTAACGGTTAAAATGATCAGCATTGAGATTTACCTTTTCCAGCAGTTCTGTTACTTTATCTTTTCGTTGCTTTTCCGTGGAGATGATACGGTGCACTTTCATTGGTTCAGCAATAGCAGAGCCAATCGTCAATCGTGGATTTAGGGATGAATAGGGGTCCTGGAAAACGATCTGAATATCTTTTCGCAAGGCATGTAATTCATCTCTCTTTTTTGATGTCAGGTCGACACCGTTGTAGATGATCTTTCCTGCAGTAGGTTCAATTAACCGCAACAAGGTTCTGCCCAGTGTTGTTTTGCCACAACCGCTTTCACCAACAAGGCCCAGTGTTTCTCCTTTATACACTTCAAAACTTACATCATCAACTGCCTTTGTGTATGTTACTGATTTGCCAAGTAATGTTTTCTTTGTGGCAAACCAGACTGAAAGGTTTTCTGCTGATAACAGAACAGAGCCCTTGTCAGAAGTATCGGCCGCAGGAATGATCATTCCTGGTTCTTTATTGCCGGTTACTGGCTTTGCATCCAGAAAATCACTGACTACCGGTAGTCGTTCTCCCCTTTTGTGATTAACCGGCCGGCAGGCAAGCAATGCTTTTGTATATGGATGTGTTGGGTCAGAAAATATTTTTTTCACTGTATCCTGTTCTGCTATTTCTCCTTTATACATTACTACTGCACGGTCAGCTACTTCTGCTACTACTCCCAGGTCATGCGTAATAAATATAACACCCATGTCAGATTGCTGCTGCAGTTCTTTGATCAGTTGCAGTATAGTTTTCTGAACAGTTACATCCAGTGCAGTGGTTGGCTCATCGCAGATCAGTAAATCAGGTTCGCAGCACATAGCCATTGCGATCATCACCCGTTGTTTCTGTCCGCCGCTTAATTGGTGAGGATAACGGTTAAAAATTGCAGCCGGATCCGGCAGCTTTACTTTTTCAAACCAGCTGATGGTTTGTTGCTTTGCCTGTTCTTTCGAAATCTTTTTGTGCAGCAATATGCTTTCCATTACCTGGTCGCCGCAGGTAAGAACCGGATTTAAAGAAGTCATAGGTTCCTGGAATATCATGGCGATCTTATTGCCGCGGATATCCTGCATGGCATAACGATTCCTTTTCAGCAGATCAATAATGGTAGTACCGTCTTCACAAAACAATATTTCTCCTGCGGTATATGTTGCGGGAGGAGAAGGGAGCAGTTGAAGGATAGAAAGAGAAGTAACCGATTTTCCGGAACCTGATTCTCCAACAAGAGCCACGATCTCTCCCCGGTTAACATGCAGGGAAATATTTTTTAATGCATTGGTAATTCCTGAATCTGCTGCAAAATCAAGCGACAGGTTTTTTATACTTAGTAATGGCTGCATTATTGGGGCACTACTTTAATGGCAAGTGCTTTTGATGGGGTAGGGTAAAAGGCCATGCATACAGCACAATTTTGAACCGATGTGGTATCGATGGTAAAATAAAATTCATCGCCCTGGTTTATTGTAGCCGGGAAAGTGCAGGGACTGCCTAACTTAAATGCATTTTTATAAGACTTGCCGGTAGTTTCATCTGTCCAGTCGCTTACGATCAATGAGGGATCTATATTTCCCTGCAGCACACTGATCGTATAATTCATGCATAGCCCTTTTACTTCCAGCCGCCCCTTATAGGTAATTGGTTTTTTTGAACAATCGCTGTTTGAAAGAATCAGTATTGACAATACCGTCAGAACCAGGACATGTTTCATATTGCAGATTTTAGAATTTCAGGTGTCGTACAGTCATGCCGTCATTGATCAGTTGTTTCAGGGAATCTATGCCGATCTTCAAATGATTTTCTACAAAACTGGCAGTTACCTTCTTATCGCTTTCTTCTGTCTTTACACCTTCTGGAATCATCGGCTGGTCACTTACTAATAATAAGGCACCGGTAGGAATTTTGTTATAAAAGCCTACAGTGAAAATGGTAGCCGTTTCCATATCAATAGCATAGGCTCTTACTTTCTGAAGATATTCTTTAAATGGCTCATCATGTTCCCACACCCGCCGGTTGGTGGTGTAAACAGTTCCGGTCCAGTAATCCACTTCATAATCACGGATAGTGGTGGATACAGCTTTTTGCAGGGCAAAGGCCGGCAAGGCCGGTACCTCAGCAGGGAAATAATCATTGGAAGTACCTTCTCCTCTGATAGCAGCAATCGGTAAGATCAGATCGCCCAGTTTATTTCTTTTTTTGAGACCGCCGCATTTTCCCAGGAACAATACAGCTTTGGGATTAATAGCAGTCAGCAGGTCCATTACAGTGGCAGCAGTAGGACTGCCCATGCCAAAATTGATGATGCTGATATTATTAGCTGTGGCACATTGCATGGGTTTGCCTTCACCTATCACCGGTACTTTATTCCATTCAGCAAACATGGTCACATAATTACTGAAGTTGGTAAGCAATATATACTCGCCAAAATTTTCCAGCTGCTCACCCGTATAGCGGGGAAGCCAGTTGTGTACTATTTCTTCTTTTGTCTTCATACAGGCGAATTTAAACAATTACTTTTGAAGCATGGTGATCGTTAATTACCCGGAACCTGCTTTTCGACTGAGAAAAGAAGAAGGCAGAGAATTTATTTTTGATCAGCTCCGGAAAAAATGGATACTGCTTACACCGGAAGAATGGGTAAGACAGAATTTCGTTCAATACTTATTGCAGGTAAAAAAATACCCGGCTTCCCTGGTCGCCATTGAAAAGGAGATACAATTAGGTGAGCTGAAAAAAAGATTTGATGTCCTGGTGTATAGTAACGAACACCGGCCCTGGTTGATGGTGGAATGTAAATCGATGGATGTAAAACTGGATGATGCTGTACTGCAGCAATTACTCCGGTACAATGTAAGTGTGCCGGT
>CAZTKV010000288.1:0-2896 GCA_964614285.1 uncultured Chitinophaga sp.
AGCATGGCTTTAATATCTGCCATATCAGTATAAAACGGATACGTACGCTGTGCTGCCATGTAGGTCAACGCCACAACACTGCCCCATTCACTAATCGCATCCAGCTTTTTGGCCACGGCCAGCATTTTATGAAAAGACATGGCCGATACATCAATGCCTTTCATAAAATAATCATAGTTAGATTCAGTATAAGGAATTTTCTTCCGGATGTTCACACTCATGCCAATAGAATGCAATACAAAATCAATCTTGCCTCCCAGTATTTCCTGCGATTTGGTAAATAATGTGGTCAGTTCTTCTACATTGGTGGCATCCGCCGGAATGATTGCTGACTTTGTTTTTTCTGCCAGTTTATTGATTTCGCCCATTCGCATTGCGATAGGGGCATTGGTCAGTACAATAGAAGCTCCTTCTTCGTATGCTTTTTCAGCTACTTTCCACGCAATAGAATTCTCATCCAGTGCGCCGGTAATAATTCCCCGTTTCCCTTTTAAAAGATTATATGCCATGACAGTTGTTTTTGTGGTGGTAAAAATAAGAGATATTTCTAAGCTGCCGGAAACAGCATCTTAATAATAAAAACAAGCAGAAACGTGTAAGCAAAGATCAATGCCAAAACAGCACACAGGTAAAACAAAAAATTTCGCACCGATTCTTTTGGCTTCATCACCCGTTGCAGGTATTTATAAACTATATACACAGGTATAAGTGACAGGACAATTATACCAAGAATAAGTATAGCCTTTATTTTCAATTGCAACGGTTTTTATTTCCCAATTGACAGTTGCAATATAAGGTTGTTATTTTTATGATGAAAATCATTGACTGGTTTGAATTCGCTAATTAATACTACCCTACCTTTACTACGTATCCCACTTTAATTTTATGCTTCAGTTTATACTATGAATGTAAGGACGATAATAACCGGAACCGGCTGCTATATACCCCCTGTAGTAAAAACAAACAAGGATTTTGCCTTACAGGAGTTTTATGGGGAAGATGCTCACCGGATCACTACCCCAACAGAAGAAATCGTAGAAAAATTCCAGGGAATAACCGGTATTGAAGAAAGACGATATGTACCCGATGATATGAATTCTTCTGATATGGCTGTAATCGCTTCCAGGTTAGCCATTGCTGAAAGCGGTATTAATCCCGAAGAATTAGACCAGATCATTTTGGCCCACAATTTTGGCAATGTTATCAAGCATACCATTCAGACTGATGTGCTGCCAGCACTTGCCTCACGGGTAAAACATAGCTTAGGTGTCAGGAATCCCAATTGTGTAGCGTATGACATTTTATTTGGTTGCCCTGGGTGGGTACAGGGTATCATTCAGGCAGATGCCTATATAAAAGCAGGTATTGCAAAAAAAATACTGGTAATAGGAACCGAAACATTGAGCCGTGTACTTGATAATTACGATCGTGACAGCATGATATTCTCTGATGGCGCCGGTGCATCCATAGTGGAAGCAAGACCGGCTTCCGAAACAAACAGTGGCATTCTATCATCAAGTGTACAAAGCCATTGCCTCGATGAAGCCTATTATTTATACCTGGGAAAAAGTAACTATCCTGATGCTGATCCAAAGATCCGGTATATCAAGATGAAGGGGCGCAAAGTATATGAGTATGCGATGCAGCATGTACCGGCAGCTATGAAAGACTGTCTTGACAAAGCAGGTATACCAATCGGTGAACTCAAAAAAGTTTTCATCCACCAGGCTAATGAAAAAATGGATGAAGGTATTATCCGCCGTTTATTCAAGTTGTATAACATCAAAGATATCCCTGAACATATCATGCCGATGAGTATCCATAAACTGGGTAATAGTTCAGTAGCTACCATTCCTACCCTCTTTGATATGGTCAAAAAAGGATTATGGGATAAGCATGAATTGCAAACCGGAGATGTCATCATGTTTGCTTCTGTGGGAGCCGGCATGAATATCAATGCAGTTTGCTACCGCATGTAATGCCCGGCAGCAGCCACTTCCTCTCTTTCCTTTATCTTCGCAGCAATTAAAAGAAGCAAGCGAACATGACGATTTCTTACAAATGGCTGAGTGAGTATTTACCTGTAACTGTTGAGCCTGAAAGATTGAGCCGCATCCTTACTTCGATAGGCCTGGAAGTAGAAAGTATGCACAAATATGAGGAAGTAAAAGGGGGGTTGCAGGGCTTATTGATAGGAGAAGTATTGAGTACTGAAAAACATCCTAATGCCGATAAACTTACCCTGACAAAGGTGAATGTGGGTAAAGGTGAACCATTACAGATCGTTTGTGGTGCACCTAATGTAGCCGCCGGGCAAAAAGTAGTAGTAGCCACTGCAGGTACAACTATCTATCCAACTACCGGTGACCCACTGACAATGAAAGTTGCCAAAATCCGAAATGTAGAAAGCCATGGAATGATATGCGCAGAAGATGAGATAGGGCTTGGTTCTTCTCATGCCGGTATCCTGGTATTGCCAGCTGATACAAAAATTGGAATTACGGCTAAAGAATACTTTCAGCCGTATGAAGATATAATCTACGAAATAGGCCTTACTCCCAACCGTATGGATGCCATGAGCCATTGGGGTGTGGCCAGGGATGTATGTGCTTATTTAAATCACCACGACAAAAAAGACCTGAAACCCAAACTGCCAACCAGTAATAGTTTTAAGGTCGATAATACTTCCTTTCCTATCGATGTAAAGGTGGAAAATTTCAAAGCTTGTCCACGTTATTCGGGAGTAAGTATCGATAATGTAACGATCAAAGAATCACCAAAATGGCTGCAACAAAAATTGAAAGCTATAGGACTGCGGCCAATCAATAATATTGTAGATATTACCAATTTTATCCAGCATGAAACAGGTCAGCCTTTGCATGCTTTTGATGCAGAT
>CAZTKV010000289.1:0-2887 GCA_964614285.1 uncultured Chitinophaga sp.
TAGGTGTCGTTACCATTTTTATCTCTTATCGGGGTAGACCAGGTAAAATTCAGCAGGTTATTGTAGGTCACCGGCAGCTTTACTTCCCGCCCACGAAGTTTCAGGTAATTGCGCAACCTGTTGTTGACGGGATACATCGGCTTTTTACGGGAGGGTTTATCACCCTCCTTCGTTTCTCTGCCATTCTGGTTATCAATGAATCTCATTTTCTGAATAATGAATGATGTTCCTAATATCGGATTATTTTAACTGATTTCGAAGAGTATTAAAATAGGATGGTGCATATTGTAAACGACTGCCATACCAGCTAAACATTTCTCCATCTGCCAGGATGATTTTTGTTGCCGGGAGAAATTGCTGCCATTCATCAATATGTTTTTGCCGGAATGGATACGGTTCAGAAGATAAGAGCAGCAGCTCTGGTTTTATTGCCTCAAGTTCATCCATACTTACTTCAGGGTAACGGGTTTTGCCGGCAAATACATTTTCAAGGCCTGCTGCTTCCAGCATGGAATGAATGAATGTGTCGCCACCAACAGTCATATAAGGATCTTTCCAGACCAGGTAAGCTGTTTTAAGTTTACAAACGGAAGGTTCCAGTTGGGTGAATTCAAAACGAATTGTTGAGATCAGGCGTTGGGCAGCCGGCAGTTTCCCGGTTATATCTCCGATTGACCAGATCATTTTGTAAGCATCATCCAGGTTGTTTACATCACTGACCCACACCGGATATTCTTTTTCCAGTTCTTCTACCTGTTCTTTTACATTTTCTTCTTTATTGGCTATAATAAGATCAGGTTTCAATTGATGGATAACATCCATTTTTACTTGTTTGGTACCGCCAACTTTTATTTTATTCCGGAACCACTCATCCGGGTGTATACAGAATTTAGTAATGCCGGCTACTTCATCTTTCAGACCCAGGTGAAAAAGCAGTTCAGTTTGTGAGGGAACAATAGAAATAATTCTTACAGGTGGCTTATTCAGATGAATGTTTCTTCCGGTTTGATCGGTATAAAGAGGCATGCAACAATTTGCTGCAAATTACTGATTCGATAAAAGAGGAAATTAAGAAAGAGGAGAGAGTTTGCCCGTTCACCGCGCCTCCTGCTAAATGTTAGTTTAGCAGGAGGGGTTCCGGATGTAAAGTTTCTTTCATGGATTTGGACACGGTGACACTTGGTCGGTTTTCAAGGAAATGGATGGACTTAAGACGGTTTTCGGACGGGAATTGGATCTCAAACGGTTTTTCAGGTAACTCCTTAAAAAAAGGAAGAAGTTGATCGATACTGGATTTTAATTGTCAGGTTTTTCTAAGGATTGGTTTTGTTAGTTTTCGGACGGTTCTTCTGGATTTGGATATTGGATTTCGACAAATGATTGATACCTTATCAATCAACTTCTGCAACAAAAGTAATTGGCATTTCTTTAATAAAACAGAGCAAAATAACCTCTTTATTTTACGACAGTTTTTACCTTTTTAATCGTAAAGACGTCACTGTTTTTTTGCGGTATTGCACATTCTTTCGTTAGTAGAATTACGAAACAAGCCTGCCAAAGGATGGCAGGCTTGTTTCGTAATCAATTTTGATACTTTATTGTGTCACTTTCCCATGGCCTGGATCACATCGTACTTGGTAACGATGTGGTAATTGCCTGCCTCATCCTTTGCCAGAACAGCTCCATTTTCTTTATTGATAAGATGACTTAGCTTTTCTACCGGCGTATCAAATGCCACAACAGGGAATGCTGGTTCCACTACATCCTGTACTGTTGAATGTTTAATCTCCGGGTTGTCGAAAATCTTTTGAAACAAACCTCCTTCGCTGATAGCTCCAACCGGGCCGTTCCCATTCATCACCGGTATCTGTTCAATATCATATTTCTTCATCAGTTCCACTGCTTCTGAAACAGTTTGTGTTGGTTCAACAGTGATCAATCGTTTTGTTCCTCTTGAACTCACCACATCACGGAAAGTTTTAACATCAAGGAATCCCCGCTCTATCATCCATTGGTCGTTATATATTTTACCAACATAACGGCTGCCATGGTCATGAAAAATACAGACAACAAGGTCATCTTTTTTCAGGCGGTCTTTTAGCTGCATTAATCCCTGTATGCAACTGCCGGCACTGTACCCGCAAAACAATCCTTCTTCTTTAGCCAGCTTGCGGGCCATTACAGCGCCATCTTTATCGGTTACCTGCTCGAAATGATCTATCACACTCATGTCATAGTTCTTTGGTACAAAGTCTTCTCCAAATCCTTCACTGATATATGGGTGCACTTCATTCATGTCAACTTCGCCGGTACGAAAATATTTGGTGAGCAATGAGCCGTACACATCAATAGCCCAAACCTGTATATTGGGATTTTTTTCTTTCAGGTATTGTGCTGTACCCGTGATCGTACCGCCTGTGCCGGCTGTACAAACAAGGTGAGTGATCTTTCCATCTGTCTGTTTCCATATTTCAGGACCCGTCGTTTCATAATGGGCCAGCCTGTTAGCCAGATTATCATACTGGTTCATATGGTAAGAGTTGGGAACTTCCTTTGCCAGTCTTGCTGCCACACTGTAATAACTTCTCGGATCTTCCGGCAATACATTGGTAGGGCAAACGATCACTTCAGCGCCTACTGCTTTCAGGATATCTGCTTTTTCTTTGGATTGTTTGTCAGTGGTAACAAATATGCATTTGTATCCTTTTACTACAGCGGCCAGTGCCAAACCCATTCCGGTATTGCCGCTGGTACCTTCTATAATAGTACCGCCGGGTTTTAGTTTACCTTCTTTTTCGGCCACTTCCACCATCTTCAATGCCATGCGATCTTTGATAGAATTCCCAGGATTAAAATAATCCACTTTGGCAAGCACAGTACAGGGAAT
>CAZTKV010000290.1:0-2871 GCA_964614285.1 uncultured Chitinophaga sp.
TTCAGATTTCTATGAGAAACGTATTTCTCTTCATTCTTCGCTACAAAACCTTTTTTAGCTTCCTCATCCTGCAGGTAGTATCATTATGGTTTCTGTATACTTACAACAGATTTCACCGGGCCAGGTTTCTCGGCATCGCCAACGAAGTGACCGGCCGGGTAAATACTCAGTATAACAAAGTGGAAGATTACTTTACGCTACGGGAAGAAAACCGGAGGGTTCACCAGATAAATGATTCTTTGTTGAATTTGTTACCCAAGAATTATATGCGGGCAGACACCAGTGTTCAATTGGTACAGGATTCCATTCCATTTGATACGCTGGGACATTACCGCCGGTATTATTTCCGGCCAGCTACCGTTGTTTATAATACTGTCAGCAGCCAGAAGAACTATATACAACTCAACCGGGGCTCTAATCATGGCATAAAAGATAATATGGCCGTGTTAAGCTCCGATGGTAGTGCAGTAGGAGTAGTAGTCGGGGTGAGCCCTAACTTTTGCCAGGTAATGAGCCTTCTGCATGTACAGCAAAAAGTAAATGCCTCTTTAAAGAAAAGCGGTGATTTCGGTACTATTGAGTGGGACGGTAAAGATCCCCGTTTGCTAACGCTTAAAGGAGTTCCTAAAAGCATAGAAATAAAGGCGGGGGATACAGTGCTGACGAGTACTTACTCCTTTAATTTTCCACCCGGGTACATGGTGGGTACAATAGCTGAAGTGATTACTGATAAGAGTACTAATTTCTATGTGCTAAAAGTAAAACCAGGAGCAAAATTTTACAGCCTGCAACAGGTGTTTGTGGTGGAGAACCTTCAGTATGCTGAACAGACAGCCCTGAACCAGGAGGCAAGAAAAAGAATTGAGGACCCTAAAAAGAACCCGAAGTGAGTGATTTATTAAGAAATATATTGCGGTTCGCTGTACTGATACTGGTTCAGGTATATGTACTGAACAAGGTCCCGCATCTGCATCGTTTTATAATTCCCTATTTATATTTTCTTTTCATTCTCTGGCTTCCATTCTCTGTTTCCCGCCAATGGTTACTCGTTATAGGATTTTTTACAGGCCTGGTACTTGATTATTTTACTATGACCCCCGGACTCCATGCTGCTGCCTGTTTGCTGATCGCATATGTCCGTCCTTTTTTGATCAGTATCCTTACTCCGAAAGATACAACCGAGTTCAACTACAGGGAACCGTCGCCCAAGGCTATGCAGTGGACACCTTACCTTGTGTATGTACTGGTGCTTACCCTGCTTCATCATGGCTATATGGTCTTTCTGCAATGGCTGAGTTTTGGAAGTTTTCTCGATTTTATCATTAAAGTATTTGCTACCACGGGTATCAGCATGTTGCTCATCATTACCGTGGAATTGCTTTTTCCCCGTAAGCTGAAATTCAGGACAAATACGGCCTGACAATATTTTATCCGTTTCTTCCGGGTAGAAAATTTTCTTAAAACAAATTTTATTTTCAAATAGATTTGGAAACAGGCTTTTGTAATTCGTACTTTGTACATCGATTAGCAATCTCTTTCCTCACCTCTTATTTCATTGTTTGTAGCGTTCCATGTCTGTGTTTAACCAATCAAGAAGCCGTATCATTCGCATTATTTTCCTTATTGCTTTTGTGGTAATTATTGCACAGTTATTTTACCTGCAGGTAGTAGAAGGTAAATACAGACAGTTGGCTATGGACAACGCTGTTTTTGCGAAAGTGGTTTATCCCGAACGGGGGATCATTTTTGACAGAAAGGGCAAGGCTATCCTGAACAATACAATTATATATGACCTGATGGTCACCCCGGCAGAAGTAAAGGGAATTGACACACTGGAGTTTTGCCGCTTGATTGGCATAGATACGGCGGAATTTAAAAAAAGGATACTGGAAGCCAGGTTTAAAAATACTGCGGTAAGACCATCTGTTTTTAAAGGATTACTTACTAAAGAACTGCAGGCCCGGTTTGAAGAGAACAGCTGGAAATACCCTGGCTTCAACCTGGTAGAGCGGCCTTTACGAACGTATCCCTTTAATGCGGCAGCACATATCTTAGGATATATCCGGGAAGCTGATACAAAGGATATAGAGAAATCAGGTGATTTTTACCGGCAGGGTGATTATATAGGTAAAACAGGCCTTGAAGCATATTATGAAAAAATACTGATGGGACAGCGGGGGGTGCAGTATATGATCAAGGACAATAAAAACAGGTTGGTTGGGCACTATGAAAATGGCGCCTTTGATACTGCTTCCATAGCCGGAAGAGGATTGCGGACCTATATTGATGTGGAATTGCAGCAATTGGCAGAAAAGCTGATGACAAATAAAGTTGGCGGACTGGTAGCGATTGACCCAAAGACAGGAGGGATATTGGCAATGGTGTCTGGTCCTAATTTTAATCCTAATGATCTCACAGGTTCAGAAGGGAGCAAGAATTACAGCCGTATGGTGCTCGATGTTACGGGCCCAATGCTCAACAGAGCAATTGGAGGAAGGTATGAGCCGGGCTCTACTTTCAAACCACTTGGTGCATTGGTGGCATTGAATGAAGGAGTGATCACACCTTCCTATGGTTATCCTTGCGGAGGCAGGTACACTTTATGCGGACATGGAAAACCCGCCTGTACCCATGCAGGCGGCGGGCATGCTGCTAATGTTCGTTTGTCTATTGCAAATTCCTGTAATGCTTATTATGCCCATATTTACCGCTTAACGGTTGATAATCCAAAGTATGGTAATGTTAAAAGTGGCTACCTTAAGTGGAGAGAGTATATGAATACGTTTGGATTAGGTGTAAGATTGGGACTTGATCTGCCAAACGAGAATCCCGGATTCATAGCTGATACATCTGTTTACAATAAAGAAAATG
>CAZTKV010000291.1:0-2871 GCA_964614285.1 uncultured Chitinophaga sp.
TTCAGATTTCTATGAGAAACGTATTTCTCTTCATTCTTCGCTACAAAACCTTTTTCAGCTTCCTCATCCTGCAGGTAGTATCATTATGGTTTCTGTATACTTATAACAAATTTCACCGGGCCAGGTTTCTCGGCATAGCCAACGAAGTGACCGGCCGGGTAAATACACAGTATAACAAAGTAGAAGATTACTTTACACTACGGGAAGAAAACCGGAGGGTTCACCAGATAAATGATTCCTTGTTGAATTTGTTGCCTAAAAACTATGTGCGGGCAGACACCAGTGTTCAATTGATGCAGGATTCCATTCCATTTGATACGCTGGGACATTACCGGCGTTATTATTTCCGTCCAGCTACCGTTGTTTATAATACTGTCAGCAGTCAGAAGAACTATATACAACTCAACAGGGGCTCTAATCATGGCATAAAAGATAATATGGCCGTGTTAAGCTCTGATGGCAGCGCTGTAGGAGTAGTAGTAGGTGTGAGCCCTAACTTTTGCCAGGTGATGAGCCTCCTGCATGTACAGCAAAAAGTAAATGCCTCTCTAAAAAAAAGTGGTGATTTCGGTACTATTGAGTGGGACGGTAAAGATCCTCGTTTGCTAACGCTTAAAGGAGTTCCTAAAAGCATTGAAATAAAGGCGGGGGATACAGTGCTGACGAGTACCTACTCCTTTAATTTTCCACCCGGGTACATGGTGGGTACAATAGCTGAAGTGATAACTGATAGGAGTACTAATTTCTATGTGCTAAAAGTAAAACCAGGAGCAAAGTTTTACAGCCTGCAACAGGTGTTTGTGGTGGAGAACCTTCAGTATGCTGAACAGACAGCCCTGAACCAGGAGGCAAGAAAAAGAATTGAGGACCCTAAAAAGAACCCGAAGTGAGTGATTTATTAAGAAATATATTGCGGTTCGCTGTACTGATACTGGTTCAGGTATATGTACTGAACAAGGTCCCGCATCTGCATCGTTTTATAATTCCCTATTTATATTTTCTTTTCATTCTCTGGCTTCCATTCTCTGTTTCCCGCCAATGGTTACTCGTTATAGGATTTTTTACAGGCCTGGTACTTGATTATTTTACTATGACCCCCGGACTCCATGCTGCTGCCTGTTTGCTGATCGCATATGTCCGTCCTTTTTTGATCAGTATCCTTACTCCGAAAGATACAACCGAGTTCAACTACAGGGAACCGTCGCCCAAGGCTATGCAGTGGACACCTTACCTTGTGTATGTACTGGTGCTTACCCTGCTTCATCATGGCTATATGGTCTTTCTGCAATGGCTGAGTTTTGGAAGTTTTCTCGATTTTATCATTAAAGTATTTGCTACCACGGGTATCAGCATGTTGCTCATCATTACCGTGGAATTGCTTTTTCCCCGTAAGCTGAAATTCAGGACAAATACGGCCTGACAATATTTTATCCGTTTCTTCCGGGTAGAAAATTTTCTTAAAACAAATTTTATTTTCAAATAGATTTGGAAACAGGCTTTTGTAATTCGTACTTTGTACATCGATTAGCAATCTCTTTCCTCACCTCTTATTTCATTGTTTGTAGCGTTCCATGTCTGTGTTTAACCAATCAAGAAGCCGTATCATTCGCATTATTTTCCTTATTGCTTTTGTGGTAATTATTGCACAGTTATTTTACCTGCAGGTAGTAGAAGGTAAATACAGACAGTTGGCTATGGACAACGCTGTTTTTGCGAAAGTGGTTTATCCCGAACGGGGGATCATTTTTGACAGAAAGGGCAAGGCTATCCTGAACAATACAATTATATATGACCTGATGGTCACCCCGGCAGAAGTAAAGGGAATTGACACACTGGAGTTTTGCCGCTTGATTGGCATAGATACGGCGGAATTTAAAAAAAGGATACTGGAAGCCAGGTTTAAAAATACTGCGGTAAGACCATCTGTTTTTAAAGGATTACTTACTAAAGAACTGCAGGCCCGGTTTGAAGAGAACAGCTGGAAATACCCTGGCTTCAACCTGGTAGAGCGGCCTTTACGAACGTATCCCTTTAATGCGGCAGCACATATCTTAGGATATATCCGGGAAGCTGATACAAAGGATATAGAGAAATCAGGTGATTTTTACCGGCAGGGTGATTATATAGGTAAAACAGGCCTTGAAGCATATTATGAAAAAGTACTGATGGGACAGCGGGGGGTGCAGTACATGATCAAGGACAATAAAAACAGGTTGGTTGGTCATTACGAAAATGGCGCTTTTGATACTGCATCTGTAGCTGGCCGGGGTCTGCGGACATATATTGATGTTGAATTACAACAACTGGCTGAAAAACTAATGTCGAATAAGGTGGGGGGCATAGTGGCGATAGATCCGAAGACAGGCGGAATTTTAGCTATGGTATCGGGTCCTAATTTTAACCCTAATGATCTCACAGGTTCAGAGGGGAGCAAGAATTACAGCCGCATGGTGCTTGATGTTACAGGTCCAATGCTTAACAGGGCAATTGGCGGAAGATATGAACCAGGCTCTACTTTCAAACCACTTGGTGCATTGGTTGCATTGAATGAAGGGGTGATCACTCCTTCCTATGGTTATCCTTGCGGGGGCAGGTACACTTTATGCGGGCATGGAAAACCTGCCTGTACCCATGCTGGCGGCGGACATGCTGCAAATGTCCGGTTGTCTATTGCTAATTCCTGTAATGCTTATTATGCCCATATTTACCGCTTAACAGTTGATAATCCAAAGTATGGTAATGTTAAAAGTGGCTACCTTAAATGGAGAGAGTATATGAATACCTTTGGATTAGGTGTAAGATTGGGGCTTGATCTCCCAAACGAGAATCCCGGATTCATAGCTGATACATCTGTTTACAATAAAGAAAATG
>CAZTKV010000292.1:0-2853 GCA_964614285.1 uncultured Chitinophaga sp.
GTGGCAGAGGCGTAAGCTTCCAGCGAACCCCTGATGCCTGTTCCTTTATGCATTCTTCCGCCGGGTCTTACTACCACATGTCCGAGCTCACCGGCAAATCCATCATGCCCCAGGACAATTTTGCCATCGATCACAATACCACTACCCACACCGGTGCCCAATGTGATAGTGATAAAATGTTTCATCCCCTTGGCGCAGCCATACATCATTTCACCTACCGCTGCCGCATTGGCATCATTGGTAAGTTTCACTTTCATGTCAAATTTTTCCGACATCATACTGGCAATCGGAATGATGCCTTTCCATTTCAGGTTGGCTGCATGTTCAATATTACCGGTGTAATAATTACCATTAGGGGCGCCCACTCCAATTCCCACAAACTCTTTGGCACCACCAGCTTTTTTTATCATCGGTGATAATTGCAGAAACAATTCATCAATGAATTCCTGCACATTTTCATGTTCGTTGGTCAGTGTCCTTCCCTGTTCAATGATGTTGCCATTACGGTCAACCACACCAAACTTGGTGTTAGTGCCGCCGATATCAATACCAATTGCAAAATCTGCCATAATCTGAATTTGAGTTATATAATTAATGTCCGCCAGCACTTACTTCTGCATCGTAGTCGATACCTTGTTTTCTGAGGATGCCTTTTACTGCAAATGCGAAAAACGCCAGGTAGACAAAGCAGAGAGCTGCAATTATATATGATTGATGTATGCCGATAATGTCAGCTAATTTTCCCTGTATAGGAGGGATGATACCACCTCCAAGAATCATCATAATCAAAAACGCTGACCCTTCAGAAGTATATTTTCCCAAACCAGCGATCGAAAGGCTGAAAATGCTTGGCCACATAATAGAGCAAACAAGACCACCGCTTAAAAAAGCATAAATAGCAACTGTTCCTGTTGTTAACAGACCTATCACCATTGCAGCTATACCAAGCACACTAAATATAAGCATGGTCCGGGCTGGTTTGTCTTTGCTGAGATAGAAAGCAACTATCTGTATCAATACACAAATAACATAGTAATATAGTGGCTCCATATCATATTTAGCCAGTGTGTTTATGCCAATAAGAATTCCAAATGCTATCAGGGGAACAATAAATCGCAGAATATTCTTTGTTTGTTCAGACAATTTAAAGACACTGATAGCTCCTGTCCAGCGACCTATCATAAGACTGCCCCAATACATGATTATGTAAGGGGTTGCTTCGGATGCCGAATGAGAACCAAAACTTTCCTGCTTTAACAGTTCGCCGAGGTTACTTCCAATAGCTACCTCAACACCTACATAAACGAAAATGGCAAGCATACCAAGTACCAACTGGGGATATTGCATTGGTCCCCATCCATCAGCTTTTTTCTTTGCACTAAGATTGGAGAATAACAAACCTCCCACTACGACTACCAAAGCGCCAATAAGCCATTTAAGTCTGTATGCTTCCATTGCATGTTTTTCCGCATCAGAAGCGTTGGTAAGATCTGTCTTATAACTACTGAATACAGGAACGAACATTACGATCAGCAGCCCCGTCATTATTAGCAACGTATAGAGAGCTTTGTTTGCTTTTTCCGTTGTTTCCACCATTTTGCCGGAAGGCACTTTCTTTGAAAAATAAAACAAGGCTGCAGCACCGATAAATAATATGCCGACAAAAGTGTAGAGGATGATAACCTTTGAAAGACTTAGGGATGCTATTTTTTCATCAGTAATTGCTGCAGTGGTTCCAAACAAAGCAAGAGCCACTATCAACGGACCTACTGATGTACCAAATGAATTTACGCCACCGCCCAGGTTAACACGGCTGGTACCCGTAGCCGGATCTCCAAGTGAAATGGCAAATGGCTGCGCGGCGGTTTGTTGCAGTGAAAAACCCAGTGCCACAATAAACAACCCCATAAGCATACCGCCAAAACTGTTTCCCTGCACTGCCAGGATCATTGCAGCGGCTCCCAATGCGGAAAATAACAGGCCATACACAATACTGTTTTTATAGCCCCATTTACCTACGAGGTCTTTGCCGCCAAATGCTCCATATGCGAACAATATCAGTGCTCCAATGTAATAGGCAGTATAAAATGCAAAATCAATTAACTGGCTCTGGAACTGGTCAAGATGAAAATAGTGCTTACAAAAAGGGATAAACACACTGTTACCTGCAGCAATAAAGCCCCAGAAAAAGAAAACAGTAACCAGTGTTCCTAATGCGCCGTAATTCGTTGGTTGTTTGGGTTGACTCATAGCAATCGATTAATTTATAATAGTGCTGAAAGTATGACAATTTTCATTTACATTAAAAAAACACCTGTCGGGCTTGTTGACAGCTTGTCTAAAAAAAAATTAAACAGATTTAGGGGTATTTGTGAAAAGCAGCAATATCAACCCTTTTTTTCTGTAATATCATGTTGGCTATGAAAATAATCACCTAAATTTCCATTCAAATCTTGTTATCAGAAGTATGGAGATAATTCATATTGCGGCAGAATGTTATCCGGTGGCTAAAGCAGGTGGCCTTGGTGATGTGGTCGGCGCATTGCCAAAATACCAGGCAGAGTTAGGTCATGTTGCTAAAGTGGTCATGCCAATGTACCGCACCAAATTCCTTTATAATAATGAGTGGGAATTGGTGCACCAGGGTAATCAGCATATCGGCCCGCATCATTTTAATTATAGCGTTATTAAAGAAAAAACCAATAAACTTGGATTTGATCTTTACCTCCTTGATATAAACGGGCTGCTGGACAGAGAAAAGATATATGGCTACGAGGATGATACAGAACGTTTTTTAGCTTTCCAGGTGGCTGTGTGTGACTGGATGAATAAATGGCAGCATTCTCCTGACGT
>CAZTKV010000293.1:0-2836 GCA_964614285.1 uncultured Chitinophaga sp.
TTTCAGCTATCTCATCCAACTGCACTTTTCGCCCTTCCTTATCTACAAGGGCTACATAAAGCACCCCTCTCAGGGCATAACCAAATGATTTTGAAAGGAACATAAATAACAGGAATAAACGACAAAAATACCAGCAGGTACTTTTTGAAGAGGTGACAAATATCACAATAACTAATGATGAATGTCAGATTGCCCCGAAAAGGCCCAAAATACATTTGCCGGATAAAAGACACAAATATCTTTTTTATTTTTGCTAAGCAAAAAAATATCTTTAACATTCACTAAAAATTATTCCAACATGAAACGCAACAAAATTCTTGGTCTTACCTTATTATCGGCCAGCTTTCTCATTTTTTCCTGTAACGAGGGAGTAAAAGAAGAACCAAAGCCTGTCGATATCCAGGAACTCACTAAAGATAAACCTGAAACACATGGCACTGAAGTCAAAGAAGGTGACATTACTTTAAGTACACCCCTAGATCAATCTATGGTTACGGCAGGTAAAGCAACCTATGAACTAAAATGCCAGAGTTGTCACAAACTCACAGAAGAAAAACTGGTAGGTCCCGGTTGGAAAGATGTAACTAAAAAAAGGAAACCTGTTTGGATCATGAATATGATAACCAACGTGGATATGATGCTTGAAACTGATCCTGAAGCACAAAAACTACTGGAGCTATGTCTTGTCCGTATGCCGAATCAGAACATTACAACTGATGAAGCCCGTAAAGTGATTGAATTTATGCGGAGTAATGACGGCGAAAAATAAACCTCTTTGAAACAAAACCAGTGAGTCAAACTCTTTTTTTAACTGCTAAATATTATATATGAAACACTCTTTTTCTAAATCGCTTCTTGTCATATCATTGCTGGTAGCTGGTTTTGTGTGGTTACAGGGTTGTAAACCCAAAGGCACTCAATCAGCCGCTGGCGGAGATGCTACAAAAGCATATGTTGCCCCGGGTAAATATGATGAGTTCTACAATTTTGTGTCCGGTGGTTTTAGCGGGCAAATGTCTGTCTATGGTTTGCCTTCCGGTCGTTTATTCCGTGTGATTCCTGTGTTCTCTGTTGACCCTGAAAAAGGATGGGGTTACAGCGAAGAAACCAAACCAATGCTGAATACTTCACATGGATTTGTTCCCTGGGATGACCTGCACCACATTGCCTTATCTGTAACTGGCAGTGAACATGACGGTCGTTGGGTATTTGGCAATGCTAATAATACACCCCGAATTGCCCGGATTGATCTAAAAACTTTCCGTACTGCAGAAATCATTGAAATACCCAATAGTGCAGGTAATCACTCCTCGCCGTTTATTACAGAAAATTCTGAGTATGTAGTTGCGGGTACCAGGTTCAGTGTACCCATTGGGGATAAACTCGATGTGCCTATCAACACCTACAAAGAAAATTTCAAAGGTACTATCAGTTTTATAGGAGTTGACAAAACATCCGGAGAAATGAACGTTGCGTTCCAGATATTAACTCCTGGTATCAACTTCGACCTGGCCCGTGCCGGTAAGGGAAAGTCTGCTGGCTGGTTCTTCTTCAGTTGCTATAATTCTGAAAAAGCCAATACACTGCTGGAAGTAAATGCTTCTCAAAAAGATAAGGACTTCATTATGGCAGTAAACTGGAAAAAAGCAGAAGAATATGCCAAAGCTGGTAAGGGAGTCAAAAAAGCCGTTCGCTATGCTCATAATAAATATAATGATGACACTCATAGTGCCACTTCTACTATAATGAATGATGTGCTGGTACTTGATCCTAAAGATTGCCCGGATATGATTTACTTTATGCCATGCCCCAAATCTCCCCACGGATGTGATACAGATCCATCAGGTGAATACATTGTTGGCAGTGGAAAACTGGCAGCAGTGATCCCCGTTTTTTCTTTCACCAAGATACAGGATGCGATTGCCAAAAAGAATTATGATGGGGAATATGATGGTATCCCTGTATTGAAATATGAGGCAGTTTTACATGGTGAGGTATCAAAACCAGGTCTTGGTCCTTTGCACACAGAATTTGATGCAAACGGAAATGCCTACACTTCATTCTTTGTATCATCCGAAATTGTAAAATGGAGTGTAAAAGACCTGAAAGTACTTGACCGTGTGCCTACTTATTATTCTATCGGTCACTTATCAGTACCAGGCGGCCCGACTAAAAAGCCGTGGGGCAAATATGTGATTGCCTATAACAAGATCACCAAGGACCGTTATCTTCCTACGGGGCCTGAACTTACACAAAGTGCCCAGTTATATGACATCAGTGGCGATAAGATGAAATTAATACTTGACTTCCCTACAATCGGTGAACCCCATTATGCAGAAGCGATTCCCGCTGAAATGATCATGAAAAACAGTCGGAAAATATTTAAACTGGAAGAAAACAAACACTCCTATGCTGCAATGGGTGAAGCTAAAACTAAAGTGGAACGCAAAGGAAATGAAGTACATGTATATATGACCGCCATCCGATCCCATATCACTCCCGATAATATTGAAGGTGTTAAACTTGGAGAAACCGTTTATTTCCACGTAACCAATCTTGAACAGGACTGGGATGTGCCACACGGGTTTGCAATAAAAGGAATTAGTAATGCAGAACTACTCATTATGCCGGGAGAAACACAAACATTGAAATGGACACCGGAAAAAGCCGGTGTTTATCCAATGTATTGTACTGACTTTTGCTCTGCCCTGCATCAGGAAATGCAAGGATATATCAGGATAAGTCCTGCCGGTTCTAATGTACCTTTATTATTCAGTACCGGTACAAATTTACCTGCAGTTACAGCTCCTGCGGCAACTGAAAAACCTGCAACCAA
>CAZTKV010000294.1:0-2803 GCA_964614285.1 uncultured Chitinophaga sp.
GAAAAAGGGAAGTTCGCTGATTTTGTTATACTGGATACTGATATAATGAAAGAAGTTCCTGAAAAATTGTTATCCATAAAAGTGTTGAAAACATATGTTGGCGGCGAAAAAGTTTTTGAAAGAAAATAAAAAATATATCCCGCTGATTCATTTCAGCGCTACCTGCAAACTCATCTGCATTATCTGCGGAAATATACTTAACACAAATCATTAAATCCACAGCTGTGTACAACCGTGCAATCGTATGCTTTCTCCGTCTATTAAAAATTTATTAAGTTTGCCAAATGAGCTGGACCGATAAAAGGATTGTGAAAGTAGCAGTCCTCGACCTCTATGAAGGCGCCGCCAACCAGGGCATGCGTTGTATCCGTAACATCCTCATCGAATGGGCTGAAAAGAACGACCTGCTCCTGTATGCCAAAGAGTATGATGTCCGCTTAAAAAATGAACTCCCCGATACTTCTTATGATGTCTATATTTCCAGTGGCGGTCCGGGCAGTCCGCTGGAAACCCGCTACGAAGACTGGGATATAGCCTGGTGCCGCTGGCTGGATAAGATGGAACGCTGGAACAACAATCCTTCTAATACGGTTAAGAAACATATTTTCTTTATCTGCCATTCTTTTCAGCTGGCCAGCCGCTATTTTAATGTAGGGGTTGTATGCAAAAGAAAATCTACTTCTTTCGGGGTTTTTCCTGTACATATGCTTGAGGCAGGTGGTGATGAACCGGTATTTGATGGATTGAAAGATCCTTTTTATGCAGTAGACAGCCGTGATTACCAGGTGATACAACCCAATCATGACCTGTTGAATGAAAGGGGTTCTTCTATACTCTGTATTGAAAAAAGCCGGCCGCATGTGCCCTATGAAAGGGCGGTAATGGGTATTCGTTTTAATGAGTATATGGTAGGTACCCAATTTCACCCGGAAGCAGATGCACCTGGCATGAGTATGTACCTGCAGCGGGAAGATAAAAGAAAAACAGTGATAGAGAACCACGGCGAAGCCAAACTGCAAAGTATGCTGGAACACCTGGAAGATCCAGACAAGATCGTATGGACCTACTCTCATATCCTTCCTAATTTTCTAAATCATTCTATCGGCCAGTTGCAGGAAATACCCGCTTAGAAAGATTTTTCTTCTATTTTGCTGCCCGCCGGGCATTCATTAACTTCCATAGATAAAACAAGGAGTATGATACCGGCTATCCGAAAGGCATATAACGAATCGTTTACTAAAGAAAAATATGAAGCCTTCCTGAACCAGCTTCATGGAGTGTATCCCGGACAGGTAGATTTCAGGGTAGCCGAGACACCCATTTTTGTTCCAAAAGATTTTACAAAAAAAATGCTGGATGCCTGCGAGAATATTGTTGACATTATCATTGACCCAAAATTCAAAGAGCTGACAAAAAATGCCATCCCAAATAATGTAAAAGTACCGGGTGAAAATGACCATTCTCATTTTATCGCTTTTGATTTTGGCATCTGTATCAATGATGCCGGCGAATATGAACCACAGCTGATAGAAATGCAGGGCTTCCCTTCTCTCTTTGCCTATGAAATTCTGCTGGATGATGTGTACAAGGATAATTTTCCCGTTCCGCCCGGTTTTAGTTCTTACCTCGGCGGATATACTAAAGAAACGTATCGCAAGCTTTTGAAAGAGATCATTGTCGGTACCCATCATCCGGAAAATGCGATCCTGCTGGAGATATTTCCCCGTAAACAAAAAACAAGGATCGACTTCTATTGTACCGAAGAACACACCGGAATCAAAATGATTTGTCTCACTGAATTAATTAAGGAAGGAAAAAAACTATACTACCTGAATGAGGGAAAGAAGACTGAAGTAAAAAGAATCTATAACCGGGTAATATTTGATGACCTGCAGCAGCAGGCACCCGAAGTACAGGAAAAAGGAAAAATATTCTTTGAAGAACTGGATGTGGAATGGTGCCCCCATCCCAACTGGTTTTACCGCATCAGCAAATACACATTACCACTGATCAGGCATCCCTATGTTCCTCCTACTTTCTTCCTGCATGAAATAAAACAAATGCCCGCTGACCTGGAGAATTATGTATTAAAACCATTGTTCTCCTTTGCCGGGCAGGGTGTGATCATTGATGTGACCAAAGAAGATATTGAAAAAGTAAAAGATCCGGAGAACTGGATACTGCAACGAAAAGTAAAATATGCCGATGTGATACAGACGCCTGATATACCTGCTAAAGCCGAAATAAGAATATTCTATTTCTGGAAAGACGGAGACGACAGACCT
Organism: uncultured Chitinophaga sp.; assembly: GCA_964614285.1. Classification (GTDB taxonomy): domain Bacteria; phylum Bacteroidota; class Bacteroidia; order Chitinophagales; family Chitinophagaceae; genus JJ008. The sequence continues at coordinate 2,286 of CAZTKV010000294.1, forward strand.
GTAGCCACAAATAACCTGGCCCGTCTGAGCAAGGGGAAAATGGTCGGTGTCCGTTACAACAAGGATAAGGAATGGGTAGGTGGCAGTTTTTGTTTGTTTGAAAAGTGATCTTTATGACAACTGAACTAATTCTCCGTTATATTCACTTCATAAGCATATTTACTATTGTAAGTAGTCTTGTTGCTGAAGGCTTATTGCTCAAAGAAAAGATGACCCGAACAGAAATCGGGAGACTTGCAAAAATTGATGGAGTTTACGGACTGGCCGCTCTCACCTTATTAACTGCCGGCTTAACTCTCTGGCTGGGAGGGTTCGGGAAAGAAGCAGCATATTATACTAAGAACTGGATATTTCACTTAAAACTGGGTTTGTTTGCTTTAGTAGGTATTCTTTCCATTTATCCTACTATATTTTTTATCAAACAACGAAAGGGCATTGCTGATGAAGAAGTACCAGTTCCCGGCAAAATTACCTGGATGATACGGATAGAATTAATATTACTGGCCATTATCCCGCTA
>CAZTKV010000295.1:0-2752 GCA_964614285.1 uncultured Chitinophaga sp.
TACAGCTGCTGGGCAAAGAGAAAGCCAGGGATAGAATACTTAATCTTTTCTTCTGAATGTTCAGGAAAAGAAAACAAAGTACCACTACACTATATATATTTTTAAATTGGATTTGAAGACTAAAGAGAACCAGTGACCTTTTGTATGCCATGCAAACTAATAAAATTTACAAAACCCTTTACCAGCCTGCATTTCAACACCTCATCTATTTCAAAAAGACAACTTTTGTACCCATTCCGTACCCAAAAATGTTTACAAAGTAAATTTCGGCAATCATCTACATACTTCAAAATCTGCCTATCTGCTGTTTTTAACGGCCTTTAGCAAAGCCGATGCTTCATTGCAAATTGCAAATGCAGACATTAATCGTCTGTACGAAGCACAACCTTTCATTATTTTAAAATTTGTGGAATATTGCGACAACTATTAATAACATTTCTGAACGGATTTAGGTAAGCCTTTTTTGTTGCAGTTGGCTGAACAATAAATACAAATATGAGGTGACAAACGACCCATAATAGTTTTATAAACTCAATACAGGCCTTAATTCTGGCGAATCCCCTTCTTAATAGTGATAATTCCTATACCACTTTCCGGTAAAAAATAAGTTATTGCTTATTATAAATCAATGGCTTAGAAAATCTGATTTATGGTAGGTGACAAATGGCCCACTACCAATATCAGTCATTCAATATTTATTGTATGAACTATCAGTTATTAATATATCGGTTATAATTTTTGTTCTGAAATCATCGGAGCCAAAGGACAACACGAATGATTTATTATAAACTTTAGACTCTAATTTAATTATCCCAATATCCGGAGACCAAAAATGAAATTCAGGCATTTCCGAGTCTTTACTTTCAAACCTGAACTTTTCGTAGTTCTTGTTATTTAATATAAGAACCTCCCTTTCTAAGTAAGCTAAGGCAACCTTTGTTTCTAGGATTTTCCCATTTACCAACGGTTCTTTTTTCAAATAGTAGGAGTTTTCCGGATGGTCACGTCTCAAAAAATAAATCACAGTATCGGGTACAGTACGGCCATTCTTAAAAAACAAATAATTCACGACAAAAGTGCTATCTTCAGTAAGGCTGACTTTTAATCTTGTATGTGAAGTACTATAAGGAAACATCTTATTTTCCTTTCTGTACGTCTGTAGTATAGCGCCCTCGTACCCACCCTCGAACAAATATCGCTTAATGCTTGTATCTTGAAAAAGATAAGACATACTGTATTTTGTTTCATCGCTTATTGATTTACTAGTTTCATGTTTATCGAAATTGCAAGCAACGACAAAAAGCATGATTGCAATCCAACTATATTCTAATTGACACTTCATAGATCTTAATTTCATTCATTCCTTCTCTCTTCCTTAACAGTGGTCTTCGCTTCTTCCGGAACAATATTCTCAGCTTTTTGTTTATACAAGTCTCCCTCTATATTATCCAATCCTAATAATGCATAAAATAATTTTGAACCAAAATCTTTATCTTCAGCAGCCTTCCTATGAGGATGTTTCTTATTTATAAGCATCTTTAGCAAAGCTCCAAGTCCCCTTTTCCCGTTTTTCGCACATCCTGTAACATTATCACCATTAATCTGGTATGCATCATAACGAATATTGCCAATTTTTCCCTGCTTTTGTAATTCCTCCAACTTTTTCTTTTCCCAGCCGAGTCTCACTTCTCAGCCCTGTGCGGTGGCGTGGACTCGGCGGCGTTATTTAACGACAATGTCAAATCTATATCCGCCAACCCGCAATAATTAAACACTTCATACACTCCCTGGTCACCTGTTATATAATAACTGGCAGAACTATGTTCATAGTCCACAGGGGCCGCTGCCAAATTCCATTTTCCCTTACATGGATTTTCATGCATGTAGTCCAATTTTTGCAGCATATACTCATTTGTCCGGCACTCCTTCCAGTCAAATGAATCCTCCCACACTTCATGCTTCTTATTTCTCTCTTTATCTGATGTCTCCACTAATAAATGCAGCCTGTGGAGCAGTTTTTCTTCCTTTTGTACCTGCAGTCGCTTTACAATTTCATAAGCCATAAAGCGCTTGCCATTGCCAATAATCGTATTGATGGATTGCCCGGTATTTCTAAAAGCAATCAATGCATGCACATGATTTGGCATTATTACATACCCCACAATGTAATGCCCCTTACTTTTTAAATGGTTAAACCAATTATATAACAGGTCAAAGCTATTCGTTTGGGCTATCAACGGAAGCCAGTGAATACAGGTAAATGTTACAAAATAAACCCCATCTGTCTCTGTTATCTGTCGCTTTACTGGCATTAGCTAATTTACTGAGTTCTTCACATATTCACACGGCGAGTCCGGCCGCTAACACACAAGGCTATGCACCGAGACTGCGCCTGGGAAAGTTGAAAGGACACTCAGCAGGGAAGAAGGCGTTATATTCACACGGCGAGTCTGGTGGCTAATACACAAGGCTCTGCACCAAGACTGCGCCTGGGAAAGTTGAAAGGACAGCCGGTAAGGAAGAGGAGCCTGTTAAAACAAATACTTCACTATAAACTCACCAACCGGTTGCCAGGCACCTGTGTTTCTTAATTCCCATACGATATGTAAACAGACCATCACCAGCAATAAAATGGTAAAAGCCTTGTACGATCTTTTTCTAAGCATATCATTCAGCATCAGTGCTGTGGCAATGCCAATGGAAAGAAAATTGGTGAAGTCAACTGCCTGGTCAAGCGTTTTCCCGAAATAAA
>CAZTKV010000296.1:0-2739 GCA_964614285.1 uncultured Chitinophaga sp.
GTGATCATACTGCCTCCTTTTAACCCGGTTTCTATAACTATTGTCGCATCGCTCATGCCAGCTACGATCCGGTTGCGGGTGGGAAAATTATGTTTATCCGGTTTTGTGTTACTTCTGAATTCGGTTAACAGGCCGCCGTTGTTTTTTATCATATCTCTTGCCAGGCTGGTATGCTCCGAAGGATATATCTGGTCAAGACCATGTGCCAGCACCCCAATAGTGGGTAAATTATTTTTTAATGCTGCTTTATGTGCAATGGCATCAACACCGTAAGCAAGACCACTTACTATGGTAACATTAAGCGAACTTAATTCTTTAACCAGCTTTTCAGTTACCTGTTTGGCATAATCAGTATGACTTCTTGTGCCGATAATAGCAATAATTTTTGCGGCATTCAGATCAGCATTACCCTTGTAAAATAACATAGTAGGGGAGTCATAACAGTTCAATAACCGTTTGGGATATGCTTCATCAGTAAGAAACAATGGGTTGATCTTATACTTTTCAATGAATTTTATTTCTTCTTCTGCCAGGTGAAAGCCATTAAATTTTTTTATCGAATCAGCTCTTACCGGACCAATACCCTCAATTTTTTCGAGAAAAGAACTTTTTGCATGAAAAATCTCTTCTGCTTCGCAATGTTGCAGCAAGATCTTCGCTTGAACAGGACCAATATTGGGAACCAATGTCAGTGATAGCTGGTACAGCAGGTCGGGATGCATAAGCAGGATAAGTGTAAAAACCAAATATAAGCGGAATGCCCGATTTTTGATTACTGACTGATCACTTTCATTTCGGTGCGGCGATTTTGAGCTTTACCTTCTTCAGTTTTGTTGTCTGCAATAGGTTTGGTTTCACCGTAACCTTTGGCAAGCAAACGTTGCACAGGAATATTCTTACTTACAAGGTAATTTACCACTGCTTTCGCCCTGTTATTACTCAGGGTTAAATTATCGGAAGGTTTGCCAATATTATCAGTGTGCCCGCCAATTTCGATCTTAACGGAAGGATTTTCTGTAAGGAGCTGTACTAGTATATCCAGCTCGGCCTGTGATGCTGGTTTTAATTCAAATTTATTTACATCGAAAAATATGTTCTTTAGTATCATGCTGGCATTGGCTTCCAGTGGCTGCAACCCTATGTTTTTTTCATAGATGGAATCGGGTGTTTTATCCTTTAGTAAGAAATTGTCTGAATAAAAAAGGTATCCTTTCCTGTTAATATTAAACGCATAATCTTTACCAACCGGTAAAGTGATCAGGTATTCGCCTTCACTATTGGTTTCAATTTTTGTAACAGGTTGTTTACTGGACAGGTCAATCAGTTCAACCGCAGAAGGTAAATTTTTGTTTGTTTTTTTATCGAATACTTTCCCTTTTACCCAAAGTGTTTTGTTGGGGCGAACATTTTCTCTCAGCTCAAAACTATATATATCCAATCCTCCTTTTGAGTCGCTCCTGTCGCTGGCATAATAGGCTGTTTTTCCATCAGAATCAATAAACAAAGTACCTTCTCTGTCTATAGTATTGATGGGATAACCAAGGTTTACCGGTTTACTCCATGATCCATCGGGTTGCCGGCGCACATAAAAAAGATCTTCATCGCCATAGCCAGGCCAGAATCCTGAAGTGAAATAAAGCGTTTGATTATCAGCATGAATAAACGGGCATTGCTCATCAGCAGTTGTATTGATGCCTGGTCCCATGTTTTCTGGTTCACCCCATTTGCCGTTTGCCTGCATCCGGGAAACATAAATATCGCTGCCACCATAACCACCCCATCTGCGGCTGCTAAAATAGATTTCTCTTTTATCTGGAGACAAACAAGGTTGTGCTTCCCATTGATCTGAATTTATTTTTCCACCAAGATTGATCGCTTCACTCCAGCCGTACTCTGTTTTATAAGAAATATAGAGATCACAGCCACCAAATCCATCTCTCCGGTAACAACCGGTGAATACCAGCCATTGCCCATCCTGTGAAATATTTTGTGCGCCTTCACTTTGCTCTGTATTCACATTACCTTCCATAGGTTTAGCCGTTCCCCAGTGGCCTGTATTGGTTTTATTACTATAAAAGAAATCTTCATTGCGGCCATTCAGTTTCCGGGTAAATGCCAATTGTTTTCCATCGATAGTTAAGCAGGGAAAATATTCTGATTCTGCTGAGTTTATGCTATCACCCATATTAACGGGAGTAAAAACATAATTCTTTTCAGTATTGTTTTTAGCATATTCCACAGCAAATTCATAAGAACGTTTCCTTTTATAGGCATTTTCTAATGTTACAGAATTCTGCGGCGCTTTCTTGTCCAATAATTCATTTACAGCCGCCAGTGCTTTTTCGAATTCACCCAGCCCGGCGAGATTAACAGAATAAGGTAACTTGTCTGGCAATGTGTAATTCGAATCGATGGTAAAAGCCTTCTCATAGAATTCAATACTTGATCTGTAATTCTTCATTTTCCCATAAATGCTTCCTATGGCTAGGTAAGCATCCACATATTTATTATCTGTTTTGACCGCCTGCAATAAAAGACCGAGGGCATTGGCATAATTACCATCCTGTGCTCTTTCATAAGCCTGGTCAAAAAGTTGCACTGCTTTCTTATTTACTTTTCCGGGATCGTAAGGTTGTGAAAAAGTAAATTGAAGTGAGAAGCAGGATACAATTAATAAAAAAAATCTTTTCATTACGGGAATTGGAATTTTTATAACGAAGCTAAAATAATTTTATTCCT
>CAZTKV010000297.1:0-1441 GCA_964614285.1 uncultured Chitinophaga sp.
TTCTCTCCGATGTATTTGTCAAACCATTCCATATTGGTCTGCATGGTTTTCAACATCATTCTTGGTTCAGTCGGACCATGTCCCTGACGTGGCATCGCCAGCATCCGCACCGGTACATTAAGGCGGCGCAATGCATTGTAGAACATTATTGCATTGCTGATCGGTACCCGCTGGTCGCCTTCACAATGCTGCAACATCACCGGTGTTTTTACATTTTGTACATAACGAAGCGGAGAATGTGCATCATACTTACTCCAGTCATCCCATGGATTGGCTTTGAAATAAGATGGCAAAAAGCCTTCTATGTCATCTGTAAGATTCTGATGTGACAGGTCAATCACCGGCGCTCCGATCGAAGCAGCTTTAAACCGGTTAGTGTGGCCTACGATCCAACTGCTCATAAACCCGCCATAGCTCCAGCCCATTACTCCCATTTTATTTTCATCTGCCACTCCCATTTTTATTACATGATCCACGCCGGCCATCAGGTCCTGGTAATCTTTGCCACCCCAGTCGGCACGGTTCGCCATTCTGAATTCAGCACCATAGCCGGACGAACCTCTTGGATTGGGCCGCAGTACTGCATAACCCGCTTCAGCAAATGAAGCAATAGAATAAGCACCCTGGTTACCGGCAACACATGCCTGGGCAAATACTCCTGCCGGTCCGCCATGCACATTTAAAATAAAAGGAACTTTTTGCCCTGGTTTATAGTTCAACGGGTATGTTAGCAATCCTTCTATTTCTTTTCCATCGGCTCCTTTCCATTTCACCACTTCAGTTTTGGGTAAAGGTTTGCCTGCATAGGAAGCGTTGATATTGGTAACTTTTACCGGGGAGAAATTAGTAACTGAACTGATATAGGCTTCCGGCAGTTGTGAGGAGTTTTGTAAAACAAAAGCAAGGTGTGTTCCGGTTGAATTAAGTGTAACGCCACCAATCAGGTCTTTTGATCCTTTATTCCACTCAGTAATTGATTTTCCATCGGCACTTAATACATAGACACTGCTCAATGTTCTGTTAGCCTCCGTCCATAGAATATTTTTTCCGTCTGGTGTCCAGCCGATGATGCCGCCATTTTCATCCGGGGTGGCTTTCAGTCTCCATGTTTTTCCATCTGCTACTGAATATATTCTTGCATGACGGGGCCCTGACCAGTCAACAGGATCAGCTGTACAGTAATAAACAATGTGTTTCCCATCAGGACTAAACCGTGGATTTGTTTCGCCGGCATTTGTATTTGCAATCGACTTGATTATTCCCGTCTCAACATCGATTAAAGAAATATTGCTGTACACATTATCATTTACTTCTGGAGATTTACCGTGGGAAAAAGCGATCTGTTTGCCATCAGCGCTCCAGTCAAAGCCATTAACATTATAATTCTCTGTGGTTATTTTTTTCTGTACATATTTTCCGGCTGTATCCTTTTTATCCAGCC
>CAZTKV010000297.1:1541-2729 GCA_964614285.1 uncultured Chitinophaga sp.
GAGGAAGTAAAGGCTATCCATTTCCCGTCCGGGCTCCATTTGGGATTGGAGGAGTTTTTGTCCCCCTTGGTAAGTTGAACAGCATTACTGCCATCTGCATTGCAAAGCCATACCTGGTTTACATACTCACTGCGGTCATCTGTCATGACAGCTTCCCGAACAGTATATAATACTTTACCAGCATCTGGAGATACCCTGGCGGATGAAATATTTTTTATTTTCAAACATTGTTCAGGGCTCCAGTTTGTTTGAGCAGTCGTGTTATATACAATGATCAAAGAAACGAGGATGGTTAACAATCTTTTCATATAAGCAGTTTTGAAGTGAGGAAAATATTTAAAGCACCGGCCGTATACTTGTTACTAATTTAAACCATTCCCATGGTAACGGCTAAATGCAAAGTAGTCTTTCTACAGACGGCTTACCCGGATTTTATACGGACATTACTTCTTTTGTATTGGACTTTTTCATTGGTTGCTTTTTCCAATAGGTCAAACTGCGCCAGGCCCATTCTAATGGACCAAAACGGAAAAACCGCAACCAGATATGGCTCCAGGTAATCTGAAGTGCCCAGGTAGCTGCTACTACATAATATATCTCATGACGCTGCAGCTTACCAAAATAACCCCATCCAACACCATAGAAGAATAATCCTACCAATAAAGATTGCATCAGGTAATTGGTAAATGCCATTTGTCCAACCGGACGCATCAATGCAAACAACCAGTTGAACCAGCCTGATTTGTACATCAGCATAATCAATCCAAAAATACCGATGGCTCTGAATGTCCTGGATATTTCATAAAACTCAAACGTCGTACTTTTAGCATAGTCGAAGTAATTAAACTTATGATCGATCAGTGGCTGCAGCCGGAAGTATGACAGGACTAACCCGATTCCAAGCCCGGCCAGGAACATGGCCCAGTATACTTTGGTCTTTGCATTTCCCAGCAATACCCCATTTTTGTAAAAGGCCATTCCCAAAAACATGAAGACCAGGATATCCCATCCGCCAAAATACAGGTAGTTGATCTCGCTTCTAAAACTTCTTTCGCTCTGGTATTCATAAAATCCGCCATAGCTACCCTTGACAGCATTAAGACTTTTTTCCATTTTCTTCTTCCTTCCTTCAGCACTTGATTTTTCTTTGATCTCAGTCATTGCACCCAGTTGTTCCTTTTGCTGATC
>CAZTKV010000298.1:0-2712 GCA_964614285.1 uncultured Chitinophaga sp.
TTTGTTGCCAGTTAGCGGAAAAGTAATCATAACTTTTTTCAGAAGCCTGCACATATGACTGGTAATCCCCGATAGTAAGATAATATACAATCTTTGCCGACATGGCCTCTGCCCTGTACCCGGTTTTAAAATACTCAGATGCTGTTTCAGATAATGACTCCATTTTCCGGATATACTCTTCAGCCTTCAGGTAATCCCCGCTGCGGGTTAAAAAATTAGTATAAAAAAGATAGGAATGATATTCTTCTTTTTCATTTCCTGTCAGGCTTATGGCTAATTCATAGTTTTCTTTAGCCTTTCGGAAATCATTATTACGTTCAAAAGAATAAGCGATATAAGTATAATTCGTAAAATTTTTCAATGACGGATTCCTGTTAATATACTGCAACGCTTTTGCGGCATTATCAGGATCAGTATTGGTAAATAAAGCAGGGAAATAGTAGGTGGCCCATGCCATGACCGGATTCGTAGTATCTACCGGAGCGGCGGTAGCCAGGCCTACCTGGGCATTCATTATTTTGTCAGCTTTCTCTTCACAGGTTTTTGCCAGTGTGACATCAGGAGCCTGGTTTTTAAAAACAGATTTTAGCAGGTAATAATTCGCATAGGTTTGGAGCTCTTTTTTCTTTTCTACTATAGTGAACAGTTCTTTGGCAATAGCCAATGCCTTTTTTTTATCCGCTGCATTAGTGTAGATCTCTGATAACTTATTATTGAAATCATCTTGTGTTTGTGCAAAAGATGATAATTCAACAACACATAAAAGGCATATATTAAGAAGTGATTTGAAGTACATGGTTACTGATAAGGATCAATTTTACTTTAATATACAGAAACCTGACTTTTTATGCGGATTTCTTTCAAATTAATCCATTTCTAAAGGCGGTAATTGACGTTTCTGCAGTTCATGCCTGTGTTTCTTCATCTGCTTTTTGAAATTTTTAGCCCCGATGCTGGATTGAAACCCGGTCATCACAATCCTTACCAGGTAGTTAATGGCAGATTTGTCACGGTTTCGTATATAAATTACAGGGCTTGTGCGGGACTTATTGTTTTTCCTGATAACAAAGTTGTTGGCAATAAAATTTTTTATGCTGCCGCCGAATGTTTTTTTGTTTGTTTGACCGTCTTCAAGCAGATTAATTTTCAGATCATGATAAAACAATTGTATTTCTCCAAGGGCGATGTATTCACGGCCGGCAATCCGGAGAAGCATGGTGTCAAGATGGCCAGACTCAAGTTTCATGGAAGCAGCAGGAACAAAAATGGGATTCAATAATCTTAAGTCAGCAGGTTTTGCCTTTAGTGTCATGAGAAAACCTTCCAACGGATCAATATAAGATTGCTTTACATTCAACTTTACCCATATTGTGTCCAGTAAATACCCGGTAGCTCTTATATTCAGGCTATCACCTTGTTTTACATCAAAATTTTTAAGATTCAATATTCTTGCATCCATTCGGCTTAAAGGCACAATCAAGGTTTTTTTAGCAGTATCCATTATTTCGGTATACTCAACAGCTGCATTTTCCAAAATAGCAGTATCAATAATAATCAGTGTGCCTATAGTTTTCAGTAAACGCACAGGAAGCGGTTTGATCACACCCGCATTAAACGACAATCTCTTGTCTTTATAATCTGTGAAATAAAAATCTTTTATAGTCGCTTTACCTGTTACCAGTTCGTTTTTATTGATAAACCTGTTAATGTCTATGGGGCCGATGCTGATTTCGCCTGACCCGGCTGTCATATAATCTACCTGGTATGTTTGGCCGGCAATAAATGAATCTCTGTCCATTGCAGGTTTGTATGAAACAGAGTCAAGTGTTATTGCTTTTGTATTTCTGTTATAACCTGCGTTATGCCATCTTATTTCATCATTTGCTGATGAATATCTGCCAGTAAATTGTGATATGCCAAAATGCAGATTTGCGGCTGTTAAATCCCCCAACTTTTTTAAATAACCTGAGCTTACGTGCAGATTATTTAGCGAAATTGAACTAATGAAAAGTTTACTATTGTTTTTGCCAAGGCTATCAAGCAGGAGATTGGAGCAGTAAAAATTATTCAATACAGTTGACCACTCAAAAGGGTTGCTTTTGCCATAGTTTATAAGTGTATTACCGGCATTGCCTGAAGTGAAGGCATCCCCAGTACTAAACAACTTGTTGCCGGTTTTCATGAATTTAATGCCGGAGGCAGCTAAAGATAAATTCTCAATGGTAGCATTGCTTTCATAAATTTTTATATTCTTTAACTGAATATTATTTTCCTCATTTTTTTTGCCCTTCCATTCAAATAAAGGAGTTTCTTTTTTGGATGATTTAAAAATGAACACTTCCGGTTGCTCTATCTTCAGATCATTAATGAAAATTGGTGTGAACGGCTTATTTCTGTTACTTGTATTAGTTTCTTTGTCAAGAACCTGCGTTATTATTACAGGCCTGATTGAGAGGAGCTCATCAATCAACAACTCATTATTCAATACGGATTTTATACGAGTACGGAATTTTACTTCTGGTATAGAAATATCTGTTACCAGCTTGCCTGACTCATGCTTAACCTTCACATGGGAGACAGCAGATGTTTTTTCATCGATAAAATCAAATTCATGAACTGTTATATCTGTTGAATTCCCGTTGATTTGAAGCTCATTGCCGGCAAAAGCGAGACCTTCCAAAACAAGTTTATTTGCAGGAGCGCTGATCAATT
>CAZTKV010000299.1:0-2703 GCA_964614285.1 uncultured Chitinophaga sp.
CATGTCTTTGTTCAGGGAGGGGCTATACCAGGAATTCAATTCTTTTTTCATCAGTAATACTTTACATTTTAAATGAAGCTGATCAGAAACGGCAAAAGTGAAACTCTTTTTTGACATTCATTTCAAAATCTGGCCATATCTGCAACCTACTAGGCATTTTAGCGGTCAATGAGGCAATCGTAATAGTACGAGATAATTTTCCCGTAATATTACTTGGTATATTAACAAAGTAATATTACTTTTAATTTTTAGTATTTTTACTGTTTATACAAAAATTGGTTTACACTGGCTCAAATCTCAAGCTGTACTGAATTTTTTACTTCCAATTCCTATCTGAAACTCTCTTTCCTGATACTATGGACGACCTGTTTTGTGTAAAACCCTTTATTAAAGCCGGATATACCAAGCCTTGATAAAGACGCAAATTAACTTGTCACTTATGAGTAATGAATCTATCCGTATCATGTTGGTTGATGATCATCAATTGGTCCGTGAATCCTGGAAATTGTTGCTGGAGAATAATCCCCGGTTTCATGTCATAGCAGATTGTGATAACGGCAATACAGCCCTTGAGCAGGTACAATCACTCAACCCGGATATAATGCTGGTCGATATAAACATGTCTCCTGTTAACGGGTTTGAGATTACCAGGCGCATCATCGAAACAATGCCAATGGCTAAGATCATTGGTCTTTCTGTGCATAACCAGCCAAAGTATGCTACCCGGATGATGGAATTAGGGGCCAGGGGATTTCTGACCAAAACCTCCCCTTTAGAGGAAATTAATGAAGGTATTATTGCTGTACACAGAGGAGAATATTATATCTGTGAAGAAGTAAGACGAAACCTGCCTCCCGCTGAATAAAACTACCTCTCTCATCATATCCTTACAGTTTCAATTTCTACCTAAAACCCGGTAAATTTGCGGCCTTACATGTGCTGCGTAACCCTTTATTGCCGGTTACTTCATTAAAACCGTAAGAGAAGTAGTATGGAATTGAGCAAGAATTTCGATCACAGTGCTGCAGAACAGAAATGGTACCAGCATTGGCTGGATAAAAAATACTTTCATAGTGAGCCGGATGGCCGTGAGCCTTACACTGTTGTAATACCCCCTCCTAATGTAACAGGGGTGTTGCATATGGGCCATTGCCTCAATAATACTATACAGGATATTTTGGTACGCCGTGCAAGAATGGGGGGAAAAAATGCCTGCTGGGTTCCGGGTACCGATCATGCTTCCATTGCCACCGAAGCAAAAGTGGTACAAATGCTCAGGGAAAGAGGAATTGCCAAATCATCACTGAGCCGGGAAGACTTTTTGAAATATGCCTGGGAATGGAAAGAAAAATATGGCGGCATTATACTGCAACAGCTAAAGAAAATGGGATGCAGTCTTGACTGGGAACGTACCTGTTTTACAATGGATCCCGGATATTACCAATCGGTCATTAGTGTATTCATTGATCTATATAACAAAGGTTATATCTACCGGGGTAAACGGATGATAAACTGGGACGTAAAAGCAAAAACAGCATTAAGTGATGAAGAAGTAATAAGAAAAGAGAGTCAGCAAAAACTTTACCACCTGCGGTATAAGTTGGATATGCCCGGTGATGGATATATTGTAATTGCTACTGTTCGTCCCGAAACAATAATGGGGGATACTGCTATTTGTGTTCATCCGGACGATGACCGATACAAACATCTCCATGGAAAATTTGCTTTCATCCCGTTAATTAACCGTCGTATCCCCATTATTACAGATGAATATGTAACCATGGAATTTGGAACCGGTGCATTGAAAGTAACCCCGGCCCACGACATTAATGACAACCAACTGGGACAAAAACATAGCCTTGATGTAATAGACATTTTTAATGAGGACGGAACACTCAATTCAGAAGCGCAGATATACGTTGGTGAAGAACGCTTTGAAGCAAGAAAGAAAATAGCAAAAGAACTGGAAGAAAAAGGTTTCTTACTAAAAACAGAAGACTATACCAGTGAAGTCGGCTACTCAGAAAGAACAGATGTAGTAGTCGAGCCAAGATTGTCGTTGCAATGGTGGGTGGATATGAAAAAAATATCCGGCCCGGCATTATCTGCTGTAATGGACGAGGAAGTAAAATTTTACCCGGCCAAATTCAAGAACCTTTACCGCCACTGGATGGAGAACATCAAAGACTGGTGCATCAGCCGACAGCTTTGGTGGGGCCACAGGATACCGGCCTGGTATGATGCAGAAGGAAGATTTGTAGTTGCTTCCAGCAAACAAGAAGCAAAAGAATCATTCGTTAAACAACATGGTGTAAGCAATGCTGAGTTAAAACAAGACGAAGATTGTTTAGATACATGGTTCTCGAGTTGGCTTTGGCCCTTTGAAGTTTTTAAAGGCTATAGTAATCCCGGCAATAAAGACGTTAATTACTATTACCCTACTAATACATTGGTAACAGCCCCTGAAATCATTTTCTTTTGGGTAGCAAGAATGATAATGGCCGGCTTTGAATACAAAGGGCAAAAACCTTTCAACGAAGTTTATTTCACTGGTATTGTCCGTGATAAACTTGGCAGGAAAATGAGCAAAAGCCTCGGCAATTCACCTGACCTTCTTGAAATGATTGATAAGGATGGCGCAGATGCAGTTCGTTTTGGTATTATGATCTCCTCACCGGCCGGCAATGACCTGATGTGGGACCC
>CAZTKV010000300.1:0-2662 GCA_964614285.1 uncultured Chitinophaga sp.
CGACTATTTCTCCGATCAAAGAATTGGGATACAAAGACTTTTCTATGAAGTTTGATGTGGATAGCTGGAAAACAGCCCCGGCAATAAAAAACTGGCTTACTGATATCCGCGAAGGAAGGGCAGAAGATAAACATAGCTGGATGCTGAAAGTGTAATCTATAAATTACTTAATTTAGAGGGGTCGCTTATCTGCGACCCTTTTTTATTATCCCTCTTATCCATACTGAAATTCTTTCCAGCGTTTGCCTGCATTAATTTTTGAACCAAAATAACTTGCTGCATGCAATTGAAATTTTTTCTATTCGGAGTATTTTTTTTTCTGGTGCAGGGAGCTAAACTTTCAGCACAATTTGTCCCGGTTAATGTCACCGGATTTAATCATGATGCCGTTGCCGAAGGTGCTCCAAATACCCTTGTCACTACTACATTACAAATAGACGGAGCATCTTCTAATAAAGTAATGTACACTAATGCATTCAGGACATTTGCAGGAATTTTTGGAGGTGGGTTGCCTGATAATGGAGTAATAACAGGTGGAGGAGCTCCTTATCAACTGGCTCCTTATACAGCTAATAATGCGCTTTATGTAAAGCGAAATGAGACTTTCAGCCTGAGCCTCGGAACACCTGCTGCTTTTTCAAGATTGCGGTTTCTTGCTTTTAGTACAGAAGGTACAAGTCTGTTAAATATTACGATAACGTTTTCTGATAATAGCACTGCTTTATTTCCCAATATTTCTTTGAGTGACTGGTTTAATGGTACAACAAATGTTGTACTGCAAGGCTTTGGAAGATGTGACAGATCTGTCGGGCCGGTTTACAATGCAGATGGCTTTCCTACCAATCCCCGGATGTATCACATAGATATACCCCTTAATTGTGCTGATATCTCAAAGCCTGTTGCGTCGGTAACATTTGCGAATGTAACCACGGCGGGCTCTAATGCTCCTTTTCCCAATGCTGTTATTCTTGCAATATCCGGGCTCGGTTATTCACAGAATATTGCTCCGGTTATCACACCGTCTGATTGTAACGGGCCAAATGGAAGTATTGCATTAACTGTAACAGGAAGTTCACCTCCTTATACTTATTCATGGAATACAACACCGGTGCAAACCAATGCTACAGCTACTGGTCTTGCGCCAGGGAATTATACCTGCACTATTACCGATGCAAATGGGTGTATCAATACTTACAATGGGGTAGTTCCGTTAAATAACAATGCTGCAATCACAGCTAGTGCAAATCCTGTAGCTGTTTGTCCCGGTATTTCTGCGCAGTTAAATGCAAATGTAACCACCGGGATATTAATAACCTTCTCATGGGATCCTGGTAATTTATCAGGAGCTTCGGTTACTGTTTCTCCAACTGCTACTACCACTTATACCGTAACTGCTACGAACACTATTGGTTGTACAGCTTCTGCACAAGTGACAGTAACAGTAAACGCTGTGCCAATTGCGCCTGTGGTAAATAATATTACAATTTGTACCGGTACAACTGGTGTTTTGCAGGTGCAAAATCCGCAAACAGGATTTACATATAACTGGTATGATGCCTCCGCAAGCGGTACGCTATTATCAACCGGGACAGCATTTACTACTCCTGTGTTAACTGCTAATACTATCTATTATGTGGAAGCGATTAATACGACGGGATGTTCGAGTGTTGCAAGAACAGCGGTAGTTGTAACAGTATCTCCATTGCCGGCTGCTCCTGCTGCCAATGGAACTACAGTATGTTCTGGTTCTAATTCCATCTTATCTGTCAATAATCCACAGGCAGGGTTTACTTATAATTGGTATGCTAATGCAACAGGAGGTACGCAACTGGCCAGTGGAGTATCCTTTACAGCCAACAATGTAACTGCTAATACAACATATTATGTTGAGGCGGTAAGTGTCGCCGGCTGTACCAGTAATACCAGGACACCCGTTATTATTACTTTACTCCAACAATTACCACAACCGGTAGTAACATTAACCAATACTACATTTACTTCATTGACCTTTTCATGGTCTGCTGTGCCCGGCGCAACAGGATATGAGGTAACTACAAATGGTGGCGCCAGCTATCAAACGCCAAGTTCTGGTGCAACAGGTACCACCCATACCATAAACGGATTGGCAGGTAATACGATCGTCATAATACAGGTAAGAGCATTGGGGATACAGGTATGCGAAACAAGTGTATTATCGATTCCTATATCCGGCACCACACTCAGCAGTAAAGAAATTTTTGTTCCCAATGTATTTACCCCAAATGGCGATGGTAAGAATGATGTATTATTTGTCTATGGAAATTATGTTGCTTCGGTTCAACTCAGGATATTCAATCAATGGGGACAGTTGATTTTTGTGTCTGATAACATCAGTAAAGGGTGGGATGGAACACATAGTGGTAAGCAGCAGCCTGTAGGAGTGTATGCTTATGTATTAAAAGTGATTTTGCAGGATGGGGCTGTGGTAAATAAAAAAGGATCGATCAATCTAATCAGGTAGTCGTGAAAAGAATTATTATCTTTTTTTTATTGCTTTACATTTTAAGTACCGGCAGGGTGGTGGCGCAGGTAGACCCTCATTTTTCCCAGTTTTATGCCTATCCACTTTGGCTAAACCCGGGCATGACGGGTGTGATGGATGGTGATTATCGCATTACCGGTA
>CAZTKV010000301.1:0-2623 GCA_964614285.1 uncultured Chitinophaga sp.
CCAAGATTAGCCTGGATGACGCAGCCCATTAAAACATCGTTAACCTGCTCTGGTCTGATACCGGCTTTTAGCAGAGCCCCTTTAATGGCGGTTGCCCCTAATTGTGTGGCTGTTAAACTTTTCAAACTGCCTCCAAAACTGCCCATGGGGGTTCTGACAGCTGAAACTACTACAACTTCCTTCATATGGTTTAAAATTGAGGAACAAAGATAACGATTGTTAGTGTGAGCAAGATCCCGCAATTTTATTTTAATTGACCGTGGCAGATTTTGGCTTTCTGAATTCTTTCAGTTTATCGCTAATGTAAATAAGCATGTCCTGGCTGCTCGTTTTTCTGCAAAATGAAAAGGATGGACGATATATATACATAAATAACCGTAATGAATCACCTTCCAATTTTGTAATACGCTTTATCAACTCAACCGGAAAACTATGATCTATGTAATCTTCTTCTTCAAAACGGGCCAGTCTTTTACGGAGAGCTCTTCTTTGTTTCGATTCCTTTGAAAAATGGCTAAGGGGGCTAAAAGATACTCCAAAGCCTGATGGAGTGTTTCGGCCTGTAATCCCAGGCTCTCTTTTTTCATACAAGTGCCTGTAATATTCCCTTCTTTCTAATGAATCAGTTTGGTAGCTCCTGGCAATAATGGTTACCGGTTTTAAAGAAATGATATTAACCTGTAATGTAATGTCATAGTTTGTGTATAACATATACAGCTGAACTATTACAGTGTCGGGTTCAAATCCGGTAGTAACGAATATTACCTTATCACCATCTTTTGCGGCTATTGAATAATTCCCTTCTTTATCCGTTAATACTGCGATTTTGGTCATACTGTTGATGACAGACACTCCTCCCAGCACTGAATCAGTGGTAGCATGATAAACTTTGCCCCTTAAAATGTTCTGTGCGCTGGTGATAAAACCGGAAAATAGCAATAGAAGAATAATAGCAGCAGCCCGGATAAACATTTTTAAAAGTAAGCTGCAGTTGTAATGCAATAACTTTTAGGGTAGAAAATATTTGTTAAAGCTTTTTTGTATTTATGATAAACTGAGTCAGTCACTTTTTAAATCATCCGGGTCTTTATCATCCGTATGTTGATCATGTCTCTTATAATCCCTGTTTAATTTGTCAATAAATTGTTTTTTATCCTTTTTATTTAACCGGTTAAGTATTACCAGCAGTACAATTACTGCGATACCAATCAGCAAGTATAAAATAGTATCTTTCATATAATAATTTTAATTACCATGCGATACCATAATCTTCTCCATGATTGCTGCTTCCGCCCCAGAAGCTGCCATGCTTCCAGTCAAAAAAAATAGCGTTGATGGGGCCACTGGTTCTGTCGTCGAAGCTGAGGGTATATCCCATTTGCTTTAATTCATTCCTCACTTTTTCAGGTGTTTTGTCATGTAATAATATATTTCCCGGTTTAGGTTTCCGGTCATCAGTTTTTGTTCCGCCCAATGAAAGCCAAAGTTGATTACTATTGATATTGGCAGCCTCAGTTGCCTGTTGTACATTCATTCCAAATTCCACTACATTTAAAAAAAATTGTAGCAGGTTTTGATCCTGTGTGTCTCCTCCCTGTACTGCAAATGATAAGTAGGGTTTACCTTCTTTCAGTGCCAGTGTGGGTGTTAATGTAACTCTTGGCCTTTTACCGGGCGACACCACATTAAAAGGATTTAGCGTTGAGTCAAGTACAAAACTCTGCATACGCTGACTCATACCAACACCTGTTTTGCCCGCAATACAAGCAGGCAACCATCCCCCACTGGGAGTAACGGACACTACCCAACCCTCTTTATCGGCTGCTTCTATACTGGTAGTGCCCCGCCAGAGCCTGTCCATATATTCGTTATCAAGCGATGCACTGTTCCTTACATCATGGGAAGGAATGAAATTTCTTTTACTGGTATCCATTGTGAATCCTCTTTGTTTCATTAACTCCAGGTAAGGATTAGTTTTCCCTTCAAAGGGGTAAGGGTCACCGGGACCAATCAAGGCATCGTTCTTTTCGAAATTGATAAATAATGCTCTTTGCTTTGCATACTCTTTACTCAGCAAACCTTTTATGGGTTCTGCCGGCGGAAAATATGGATCTCCGTAATAGAAATCCCGATCTGCAAATGCGAGGCTCATTGCCTGGTAGAGAGTATGAATATATTTAGTGCTGTTATAGCTCATAGCTCTCAGGTCAAAATTCTCCAGTATGTTCAATGATTGAAGAAGCATGGGCCCCTGTGTCCATTGTTGTAGTTTATATACATCAATACCCTTGTAATTTACTTTCAGGGGTTCTTCTTCTACTGGTTTCCATTTAGCAAGGTCTTCCATAGTTATTAACCCACCCTGTTCCTGGCAACCACGAACAAATTCTCTGGCTATATCTCCTTTGTAGAACCTGTTATACGCTGCCATGATTGCTTCCTTACGGCTTTTCTTTTTCTTCAATGCTTCTTGTTCGGCCTCTACCATTTTGGTGAGAGTTTGCAACAGGTCTTTTTGAACAAATATTTCTCCTGCTTCCGGTGCCTCTCTCTTTTCTCCGGTATGTGGCAGAAAAACTTTTTTGCTATAGGGCCATTCTTTAATCCTTGCCTTACCTCTTTC
>CAZTKV010000302.1:0-2609 GCA_964614285.1 uncultured Chitinophaga sp.
CCACACCTACGGCCACAATATTATGACTGTCGTGTGCTACCGAAGAAGCCAGTGCACCCTGTTTCAATCCAAAATTCTTAATAAAGGCCGTTGCTGCCGGCGCATTAGTGTACCGGTTTACCACTACAATTTTCAAAATATCTCTTTCTGTATCACTAACAATATTCCCGTCTGCCACTTTGGGTAAAGAAGAAAGCCTGTTGGTGATCAGTTGCCCATCCAGTGCTTCAATGACTGGTATAGTAAGTGGAGAATGGTCAGTAATGAATGGGATCTCAAAATCACTGGGTTGTTTTTTATCACAGGAAAAGTTATTGATCAACCCGGTCTTTTGACTTTTTATTTTTGATTTGCCATCTTCAGCTACTAACTGCCCGTTAATATAAGTTTTTACGACTTCAAAATTTTCCAGGTTTTTTACCACTATAAAATCTGCCGGATCACCTTCACGCAGTAACCCCACATCCAGTTTGTAATGAACTACCGGGTTCACACAGGCAGCTTTCAGTATTTTAAAAATATCAATACCTTTTGCAACAGCTCTTGCACAAAGCTGGTTGATATGTCCGATTACCAGGCTGTCGGGATGTTTATCATCACTGCAAAACATCATCATGTCGGGATAATCATGTAATAAATCAATCAGGGCTTCAAAATTCTTAGCTGCACTTCCTTCCCGGATAATGATCTTCATTCCGTATTGCAACTTATCCAGCGCCTCTTCTTTTGTAAAACACTCATGATCTGTGGCCCCCCTAAGTCCCCCCGAAGCGGGGAATTTAGAGTCTGCAGGTTGGGATATTCTTTCTATATAAAGCCGGGCTTGTTCTCCCCTCAATCCGGGGGCATGACCATCAACTGGTTTATTGAGTTTGTGTGCGGCTCCAATTTTTCTCATCACTTCCTCATCTTTATTCAGCACACCGGGGAAGTTCATCATTTCACTCAGGTATTTTATTTCATCCCGTTGTAAAAGTTTTTCTACATCAGTGGCATCCAGTACGGCACCGGCTGTTTCAAATACAGTAGCAGGTACACAGCTCGGTGCACCGAAGTTGAATTTGAAAGGAACAGTCTTTCCATTTTCAATCATGAATTCAACACCTTTCATGCCGAATACATTGGCTATTTCATGCGGATCGCTTACAGTGCCCACTGTTCCATGTACTACTGCCAGTCTTGCGAACTCAGACGGAACCAGCATGGAGCTTTCGATATGGACATGGCTGTCGATGAAGCCGGGAAGAATGTAGTTAATTGGTTGATTAGGCAGGAGGGGATTAGGTTTGATAGATATTATCTTCTTGTTTTCAACAGTTATGGTTGCCGGGTAAATACTTTGCTGGTGTACATCTACAAGATTGCCGGTGAGGGAGAACGACGACATGTAATTAATTTGAATAAAGGTAAATCAGTAACTTCAAATCAAAATGCCACACCTGTTATGAGAAAACTACTACTTCTTTTGGTTGCCGTTACTTTTACATTTCATCTTACTGCACAAAAAACAAAACCAGTACCCCCGGTTATTACAGAAAATAAGGAAGATGTTCTTTTAAAAAATGTAAAGTACCGTCTTATTGGTCCTTTCCGTGGCGGAAGAAGCGCCGCAGTAGCGGGCAGCTATAAAAATAAAACCACCTTTTATTTTGGCGGCACCGGTGGTGGCGTATGGAAAACAGCTGATGGTGGCAGCAACTGGACAAATATTTCAGATAAATATTTCGGAGGCTCCATAGGTGCTGTTGCCGTTGCTCCTTCTGATGAAACTATCCTATATGCAGGGGAAGGAGAAAATACCATGAGGGGAAATGTAAGTGAAGGATTGGGTGGTATCTGGCGCAGCGATGATGCAGGCAGAACATGGAAGAATATTGGTTTGAAAGACGGACGGCATATCATCCGCATTATTATACATCCAAAAAATCCTGATATAGTGTGGGCGGCCGTTATGGGTCATTTATTTGGCCCCAATGAAGAAAGAGGTGTATTTAAAACAACCGATGGAGGTAAAACATGGCGAAAAACTCTTTTTGTAAATAACCAGACTGGCTGCAGTGACCTGGTGATGGAACCGGGTAATCCTGCAGTTTTTTATGCAGGTACCTGGCGATTGATCCGTACTCCCTATTCACTGGAAAGTGGAGGTGAAGGAAGTGCTTTATGGAAAAGCACAGACGGGGGAGAAACATGGACCAATATTTCAACCCGCAAAGGATTGCCCAAAAATACATGGGGTATAGTTGGTGTGGCTGTCGCTCCTTCCAATACAGATAAAGTATATGCTCTTATTGAAAACAAAGAAGGCGGATTATTTATGAGTGCGGATGCCGGGGAAACATGGACACTTACCAGCAATGATAATAATATCCGTCAGCGGGCCTGGTATTACACAAAAGTATTTGTGGATCCGAGGAATGAGAATAAAGTGTATTGCCCGAATGTGAATTTTATGATCAGTACGGATGGCGGAAAAACGTTCAAAAGCATTTCAACGCCGCATGGTGATCATCATGACCTGTGGATCGATCCCGAAGATGGTAACAGGATGATAGTGGCTGACGATGGTGGCGGACAAGTGTCATTTGACGGAGGAAATAACTGGAGTA
>CAZTKV010000303.1:0-2606 GCA_964614285.1 uncultured Chitinophaga sp.
CCACACCTACGGCCACAATATTATGACTGTCGTGTGCTACCGAAGAAGCCAGTGCTCCTTGTTTTAATCCAAAATTCTTAATAAAGGCTCTTGCTGCCAGTGCATTATTATACCGGTTCACGACTACAATTTTTAAAATATCTCTTTCTGTATCACTAACAATATTCCCGTCTGCCACTTTGGGTGAAAAGGAAAGCCTGTTGGTGATCAGTTGCCCGTCCAATGCTTCAATAACCGGTATTTCTTTTTCTTCGTTCCACTTTATTTCAAAGTCACCAGCCTGCTTTATAGCACAGGAAAAATTGTTGATTATCCCTGACTTTTGAGTAATGATTAAGGATTTTCCTTCTTCGGCTACCAGTTCTCCGTCGATATAAGTTTTCGCTACTTTAAAATTTTCCAGGTCTTTTACCACTATAAAATCTGCCGGATCACCTTCACGCAGTAACCCCACATCCAGTTTGTAATGAACTACCGGGTTCACACAGGCAGCTTTCAGTATTTTAAAAATATCAATACCTTTTGCAACAGCTCTTGCACAAAGCTGGTTGATATGTCCGATTACCAGGCTGTCGGGATGTTTATCATCACTGCAAAACATCATCATGTCGGGATAATCATGTAATAAATCAATCAGGGCTTCAAAATTCTTAGCTGCACTTCCTTCCCGGATAATGATCTTCATTCCGTATTGGAGTTTGTCTAATGCTTCTTCGGCAGTAAAACATTCATGATCAGTTGAGATTTTTACGCTTTGAGGTTTTAAAGCCCCTCCTTCGGAGGGGTTTGGGGAGGCCTCAATGTATTGTTTGGCTTGTTCTCCTCTCAATCCCGGGGCATGACCATCAACTGGTTTGCCTAACCGATGAGCTGCAGCAATCTTTTTCATCACTTCCTCATCTTTATTCAGCACACCGGGGAAGTTCATCATTTCGCTCAGGTATTTTATCTCATCCCGTTGTAATAGTTTTTCTACGTCTGTTGAATCAAGTACAGCCCCGGCTGTTTCAAATACTGTAGCAGGTACGCAACTCGGTGCACCGAAGTTGAATTTGAAAGGAACAGTCTTTCCATTTTCAATCATGAATTCAACACCTTTCATGCCGAATACATTGGCTATTTCATGCGGATCGCTTACAGTGCCCACTGTTCCATGTACTACTGCCAGTCTTGCAAATTCAGATGGTACCAGCATAGAACTTTCAATATGCACATGACTGTCAATGAACCCGGGAAGTATAAAGCCCCCTCCATCTCCCCCCTGAGGGGAGGGATTAATTTTCCTGATGGAAGTGATTCTATTATTTTCAATCTCTATTTCTGCGAAATATATTTTTTGCTGGTGTACATCAACAAGATTGCCGGTGACGGAGAACGATGACATGTAATTAATTTGAATAAAGGTAAATCAGTAACTTCAAATCAAAATGCTACATCTGTTATGAGAAAACTATTACTTCTTTCGGTTGCTGTTGCTTTTGCTTTTCATCTTACAGCACAAAAAACAAAACCAGTAACCCCGGTTATTACAGAAAATAAGGAAGATGTTCTTTTAAAAAATGTAAAGTACCGTCTTGTTGGTCCTTTCCGCGGCGGAAGAAGCGCCGCAGTAGCGGGCAGCTATAAGAATAAAACCACTTTTTACTTTGGCGGCACCGGTGGTGGTGTATGGAAAACGACTGATGGCGGCAGCAACTGGACGAATATCTCTGATAAATATTTCGGTGGTTCTATAGGTGCTGTTGCCGTTGCTCCTTCTGATGAAACTATCCTGTATGCAGGGGAAGGAGAAAATACCATGCGAGGAAATGTAAGTGAAGGATTGGGTGGTATCTGGCGCAGCGATGATGCAGGCAGAACATGGAAGAATATTGGATTGAAAGACGGACGGCATATCATCCGCATTATTATACATCCAAAGAATCCTGATATAGTGTGGGTGGCCGCTATGGGTCATTTATTCGGACCCAACGAAGAAAGAGGTGTATTTAAAACAACTGACGGAGGTAAAACATGGCGAAAAACACTTTTTGTAAATAACCAGACAGGTTGCAGTGACCTGGTGATGGAACCGGGTAACCCTGCTGTTTTTTATGCAGGCACCTGGCGATTGATCCGTACTCCCTATTCACTGGAAAGTGGTGGTGAGGGAAGTGCACTATGGAAAAGTACAGACGGCGGAGAAACCTGGACCAATATTTCAACCCGCAAAGGACTGCCCAAAAATACATGGGGTATTGTAGGAGTGACTGTCGCTCCTTCCAATACAGATAAAGTATATGCCCTTATTGAAAATAAAGAAGGCGGATTATTTATGAGTGCGGATGCGGGGGAAACATGGACACTCACCAGCAATGATAATAATATCCGTCAGCGGGCCTGGTATTACACCAAAGTATTTGTAGATCCGAGGAATGAGAATAAAGTGTATTGCCCGAATGTAAATTTTATGATCAGTACGGATGGCGGAAAAACGTTCAAAAGTATTTCAACGCCGCATGGTGATCATCATGACCTGTGGATCGATCCCGAGGATGGTAACAGGATGATTGTGGCTGACGATGGTGGCGGACAAGTGTCATTTGACGGAGGAAATAACTGGAGTA
>CAZTKV010000304.1:0-2600 GCA_964614285.1 uncultured Chitinophaga sp.
GCTGCCTTATGAAAAGCAGTTGCTGTATAAAAGTAAACAGGTAGCTGATGTATTGCAGAGAATTGGTAAAGT
This sequence comes from uncultured Chitinophaga sp., assembly GCA_964614285.1. Lineage (GTDB taxonomy): Bacteria > Bacteroidota > Bacteroidia > Chitinophagales > Chitinophagaceae > JJ008. The sequence goes on from CAZTKV010000304.1 coordinate 73, forward strand.
GTCTTTGCCTGCTATTCAGCCGATCCTGGGGGCAACTGATACTAAATACTACCGCAATAAGATCGAGTATACTTTCGGGAATAAACGGTTTTTGCTGAAAGAAGAAATAGCTGATGAAACTATCAGCGGCCAGCAGGATGTTGCCGGTTTTCATGCCAAAGGTTTTTTTGATAAAGTGGTGGACATAGAACAATGCTACCTGCAGGCTGAACCTACCAATGCTATACGGCTGGCCGTTAAAGAATTTGCCAAAACCAATAACTGGCCTTTTTATGATATCCGCAACCATGTTGGTTTTTTACGCACCATGCAGGTGAGGCTTTGTACTACAGGAGAATTAATGGTAAATATCGTGGTGGCAGAAAATGATGAAAAGAAGATCAACAAGCTGATGGAATATGTGATGCAACAATTCCCCACTATTACTACACTGCTTTACACCATCAATACAAAATGGAACGACAGTTTATATGATCTCGATCCGGTTATTTATAATGGTAAAGGATATGCAATTGAAAAACTGGAAGACTTTCAGTTTAAGATCGGTCCAAAATCTTTTTTTCAAACCAATACCAAACAAGCCGAACAACTATATAAGGTGACCAGGGATTTTGCTGAACTGACAGGGAATGAAACTGTATATGATTTATACTGTGGCACCGGCAGCATTGGCATTTTCGTAAGCAAAAAGGCAAAAAAGATCATTGGCGTGGAGATGATTGAAGCAGCTATTGAAGATGCCAAAGAAAATGCAGCACTGAATAAGCTGGACTCAACTTCCTTTTTTGCCGGCGATGTAATTGATATTTGTGACGATGAGTTCTTCGCTGCACATGGCAAACCGGATGTGATCATTACCGACCCGCCAAGGGCCGGTATGCATGAAAAACTGGTAAGAAAGATTCTCGATATAGCTGCACCCACCGTAGTATATGTAAGTTGTAACCCGGCCACACAGGCAAGGGACCTGAATGTACTGGATGAAAAATATATGGTGACCAGGGTGCAGCCGGTTGATATGTTTCCGCATACACATCATATTGAGAATGTGGTGCAGCTGAAATTGAAAGTCTAATAAATAAGCCGGTGTTCGTTATAAATTCGCACAGATTTTTTCAAAAATTTAGTGGCACGGCTAATGAAAAAAATACCTGATGCTGATGCTATTATAGACCCGATTTTATATCCCAGGTTATTTTTTCCGAAACGGGAGCTGGCCATATCGGTTTCTGTCTTGCCAAGAACGGCGAGGACTGCTGCACTTCCCATGGCTATGTATCCCTTTGTTTTATTTCTTTGTGATTTTTGATACCATGGTACAGCGGCTTTCACTTTGTGAATCTCGATGTCTAACTCACTTCGGTTAATCTTTATTCCATCCAACCGCCAGGAGGGCCATTTGAATGTCATTTGATGGGGCAGCTTTGAAATAGTATCCTGTGCTATTGAATTGGAAAAAATACTATTAAGTATAAAAATACAGGCTATGAAAAATGATTTCATATAAAACTCCTTTCTTATTGATCACCTTTTTTCTTTAAAGCTATCTCGTATCCAATTGATATACCAAACCACAAGCTGGTATAATTTGTCAACCCGGGGTCCTCTATTATATACGTATCAATAGAACTTTTTATTCTCTTGTATTGGTAGCCAAGGCTGAATCTGGGACCAAAGTACAGAAAACTACCTTTATACCTGGCCGGTTGAGGTGAACCGGTAAAAACACTTCTTAAATAAGGGAAGTTTGTCCCTGAGTTAATATTTGTAAAACCAATCCCTCCCAGTAAAAAAAGATAATTCTTGCTTGTTTTTCGTGTACGTACTCTTTTTTCTATATCTAAAAAGAAATCAAACTTGAATTTTCTTTTATCTGGTGTATTGGGGTCTGTTCCCAGAACAGTTGGAGCAACAACATAATATGGCTCTTCTTTGTAATTATTATGATTATAGCGGATATAAGTAGAAAATGAAAATGCCCAATAATTTTTTGTAAGTATTCCCCATCTGCCATGAATGCTGATTGCTTTCCAAAATCCATCACCTGTCAGGCTTCCATAAGTGCTGCTTGGTAAAGGTCCATTCGGTGCATCTTCAACATCTATTGGGAATGTCCGGTAATCAAGACCTGCTTCTATAAAAGTGTTTTGACAAAAGCATATTTTTGAAACGAAGAAAGAGGCTAACAATAAAATACGCATCAGGATAGCAGTTTCATTGTGATAAGGCTACTTTAAAATAAGGAAAATTGTTCTTTAAAGAATTGCCTGGTAGTATTTTTCTTACAATTAATAATACAAATGAAAAAGATACTTGCTTTCCTGCTCTTATTGAATGGAAATTTCATTTTTTGTCAGAACAAAGAAATACCGGAAGAATTAAAACCTTTTATTCTGCAAGGCTATGAAGTGCTTGATTTTATCAATGAAGACCTGAACGCCGATAAACTACCGGATTATATACTTATCCTGAAATCCAAAGGTGAAGACACTCTCACTTTTGATAATCCTGACTGGGATGTTCCCCGG
>CAZTKV010000305.1:0-2598 GCA_964614285.1 uncultured Chitinophaga sp.
GGAGAGCCCGGTGTAGCAGAGACTAATTTTAAGTCACGGCTGGCGAGGTATTTTGGAAAACTCTCCATTGGCTATAATAACTGGGCTTTCCTGGAAGCAACAGCCAGTTATGATATGAACAGCCGCTTAGCTTATTATTATAACTATGATTTTAAGGCAATCAGCTTTTTCTATCCTGGTGTAAGTGCATCTGTTCTTTTGTCGGAAGCTATACCGGCAATAAAGAACAGCCGGTCCATTTCTTACTTTAAAGTTCGTGGTGCTATTTCTAAAACCGGTAACGTAAATCTGGGCGTTCAGGCACTTGAGAATACATATGGCTTGGGTGGTGGGTTCCCTTATGGTACACTGGTAGGTTATACTTCCGGCAACGTTCTTCGACTGCCTGAGTACACACCAGAGTTTGTAAAGAACAATGAGATCGGTATTGAGTTAGGTTTCCTGAAAAACCGTATCAATTTCGAAGCCACAGCTTACTCACAGGATAACACAGACCAGATCGTCCAGGTGCAGTATTCAGGTGCAACAGGGTTTACCAGTGCTTTGCTGAATGCTGCTTCGTTCACTAATAAAGGATTAGAATTTGATTTGAAGTTAACGCCGCTGGTGAAGATCCGAGACGTATCAATTGATTTCAAAGCCAACTACACTTACCAGACCAACGAGGTTACCAAGATTATTGAAGGAGTGGATGAACTGGGTATTGGTAATGGAAACTTTGTAATTGTGGGTAAACCGGCTTATACATTCCAACTGACAGATTATGTAAGAGATGACCAGGGCCGTGTAATCGTTGATCCTTCTACAGGTTATCCAACTGTCGATCCAACTATCAAACCTTTTGGGCAAACTCAGCCTAAGCATTTATTGGGTCTTAACCTGAATATAAACTGGAAAGACCTTACGTTCAGTACCGTTGCTGATTATCGTGCAGGAGCACAAATATGGGCAGGAGTATTAGGGACAGGTATGGATTTCTCCGGTATTTCAAAAAGAAGCGGACAGAACAGCCGTCAGCCGTTCATCATGCCCAACTCTTCTTACTGGGACGGGTCTAAATATGTAGAGAATACAAGTATCTATATGGTAAGTGGTGGTTACAACTTCTGGTCACAAACAGTAAATACGAATGCCAATACCAATTACCTGGTAAGTGGTGACTTCTGGAAGATCAGGGAAGTAAGTCTTAGCTATAATGTTCCGGCCCGCTTCTTTGGATTTGCTAAAAACACAATCAAAGGAATGAGTGTGACACTCAGCGGAAGGAACCTGTTTATGTTCCTGCCAAAATCAAATGAGTGGACCGATCCTGAGTTTTCCAATAATACAGGGAATGCACAGGGAGTAAGTGGTTTGGATAATACACCTCCAACAAGAATTTTTGGTGCCACTGTCAATATTCAGTTATAAACTGCTAAACTATTTCAGATATGAAACGCTATAAGATATTAACTGGCTTTCTTCCTTTGGTGATGCTGATTGTTGCCATTGCCGGATGCCGTAAAAGTCAGTTTAACATTAATCAAAATACCAATCAGCCTACTGACAGCACCGTTTCTTATGATGTGGTATTGCCAGCAGCATTGCATGCTTCAGGTGCTATCATTGCCACGCCGTGGGGAACAACCCAGAACTGGATGGGCTACTGGGCCCGTTCCGGAACATATGCTCCCAATGTGATTGAAGAAACATACGAGATCACAACCGGTTTTGGGAATGCTATCTGGAATGCCTGTTATGATAATAACTACGATTACCAGATCATACAAACCAAAGCCGCCAAAGCCGGGGCTGGTTTTTATGAAGGCATTGCCCGCATTATGAAAGCGCATAATTTCCAGGTACTGGTGGATGTGTATGGCAACGTTCCTTATAGCCAGGCCTTAAAAGGTGGTGCTAATCCCACACCGGCTTATGATAAAGGGCTCGATGTTTATAAAGATCTGTTCCGCCAGATCGATACAGGCATAGCTTTAATTAAATCAGCCAGTGTTTCTCTGACGAATGCAAATAAAGATGTATGGAAAAATGATATCATGTTTGGTAATCCTACATCTGCACCAACAAACCAGGCAGCGATTGATGCGTTGATCACACCACAAAGAGCCAAATGGGCAAGATTCGGCAATACGCTGAAACTAAGAATGCTTATCCATGCCTATGCAGTGGCAGGTATTAATAAAGCAGCTGAGGTTGCTATTATTAATACAGAAGGGTCAGGCTACCTGGGAGCAGGGGAGGATGCACAAATACAACCGGGGTATACAGCTGATAAACCCAATCCTTTCTTCAATACATTTATTGCCACAACAGCAGGAGCGCAAACCGCAGCCAATGTTTTCTTTCGGGCCAATGCATGGGGTATTGACTACTATGCTTACAATGCTGATCCCCGCAGAAGCCGTTTCTATGTAGCAGGTTCAGGCGGATATGTGGGAGTGGCTTATGGATTACCCCCGACGACTGCAAACGCATCACAGGTTCTCGCTGGTATAGGACCCGGTGTTGGGAAAACGAGTTCCTCACCACAATGTATATTGTCCGCTGCAGAAAGTTATTTCCTGCAGGCAGAAGCCAGGTGGAGAAATATTATTACTT
>CAZTKV010000306.1:0-2590 GCA_964614285.1 uncultured Chitinophaga sp.
TAAGAAAGGAATACAGGATGCAATCATTCAGCCGCAGTTTTACCCTTGATGATACCGTAGATGTGAACAAGGTATCTGCCAGCTATGACAACGGTATCCTGCACCTTACCTTACCCAAAAAGGAAAGTGCACAAAGGCTGACAAAAACGATTGAGATCAAATAAGTAAATGGGGCTCCAGCAGCCCCATTTTTTTCACTCTATTGTTGGTGTTTGTACTTCACCAACCACATGATTAAGGAATATCCCCGGTCTTGCTATTCGGATAACCCGCAGACAAAATCAAATAACTGTGTGACGGCGGTCATTTTTACAGGAATTACCTGGATTTACATTTGGTTATCGTTAATATGATAAGCTGGAGTTTTAAGATAAATATTAAGCGACGGGCTAAACAGGATAGCTTTGTTAAACAATTAATTTATTTGTTATGACACATGAAAAAGACAAAACAATAACCCTGCATACTTATAACGATATGGCGGAGGCAAAAATGATCCAGGATAAACTTAATGAAAAAGGAATCGCCTCATTTCTGAATGATGAAAATGTAATGGGGTTGGATCCTGTTGGTGGGGTAGAACTTAAAATATTTGAAAAGGATAAAGCGGCAGCCGAAAAAGTATTGATTGAATAAAGCGTTGCTGTTCCTGCCCGGCCATTAAAAGTGCAATGACGTAATCCCCGCATGACAATCGGGGTGATTCTCATTTTCAGATGGTTAAAATGCGCCAATACAGGTAAATGGCTGCTATTACCGGGCTTCCCGGCTTCGGGGTACGGTATTTGACCCTTTATATATGGCTGTATGGCGTTATTAATGCGCTGAAACAAAATGCAGCATAATCAACTTAATTTATAGTATGAAAAAAATCATTGCTCTTTTGTCTTTGTTTGCAGTAATAACGATTGTAGCTTATTCCTGCCAGCCTGAAACAAAAAAAGAAGTCATTGTAGTTCCAACTGCACCTGTCATTATTGAAAAACAACCGGAGACAAAGGCTACTACGATCACATTGGATAAAAATGGTGTGAAGATCGAAGCAAAAAAAGTAGATGTGACTGTAAAAAAACAATAGCCTGTTGATCCGTACCTCTTTTTCACTTTTCAATCCATCAACCATGCATTTTTTAAAAGAACACCTCGCCCCGGGTAATTATGAATGGAGCAATACCTTAATTTATACCGGTGATCCTTCCCGCCGCCTTTACAACAGGAATAATGGTAACCAGTTATTATTTCTCATTAACCAGTTTGCCGCTTCTGCAACCGCATTCGACATTAAACAGGGAGTACAAATTCAGAATATGCTGATGCATCAGCTTCCTGTTGAAGCAAAAAGCGAAATGTCGGTTCTCAAATGGTTGAATGAAAAAGTAGTTGCCTGACTGATATGCCAGGCTTTGGTACCATAAATTCCTATCCAGTCTGCGTTAAAACCCGCAAGGTTTTTAAATACCACCACAAAATTGATATTATCCTTCAGTAACCTGCTATAAATGACCCGGGTTACACATCGCTTATCTTTGTCCTAAAATTTATCCAATGGAATTAGGCATCGGCATGTTTGGCGATAATCATTATGACAATGAGGGCAAACCGCAATCAGCAGGTCAGCGTTTACGGGAGCTGATCGAGGAAATAAAACTGATGGATGAGGTAGGGCTTGATTTCTTTGGCATTGGTGAGCATCATCGCCCCGACTATGCCGTATCGGCACCCGAGATAATTTTAGCTGCTGCAGCCACCGTTACAAAAAATATAAGACTCGGCAGTGCGGTGTCTGTTTTAAGTTCATCTGACCCGGTGAAACTCTACCAGAGTTTTGCTACGGTAGACCAACTGAGTAATGGCCGGGCCGAGCTGATGGCAGGGCGGGGCAGTTTTATTGAATCGTATCCGCTGTTTGGTTATAACCTGGATGACTACGATGAACTGTTTGAAGAAAAGCTGGAGCTGTTATTAAAAATAAATAAAGCGAATCCTGTGACCTGGAAAGGAAAATTCAGACCAGCGTTAAAAGCTCAGCAAGTACTGCCCCGTGCTGTTAATGATCATCTGAATATATGGATAGCGGTTGGCGGCACACCGGAAAGTGTATTACGGGCAGGCCGGCATGGTTTGCCGGTGATCTTTGCTATTATCGGCGGCGATCCGGCACAGTTTAAACCCCTGTTTGAGTATTACCGGAAAGTGTATGATCATTATGGTCATGATAAAAATAAATTCCAGGTGGGAGTGCACATGCATGCATTTTTTGGTGATGATAGTCAAAAAACAGCTGATGAATATTATCCCATCTATTCATCACAAATGAACAGGGTAGGCAGCAGCCGCGGCTGGCCACCTTACCAGCAACAACAATATGATACGGGAAGAGGAAAGAACGGACATTTAATAATTGGTGATGCCAGCGAAGCGATTGATAAAATTTTATATATGCAGGAGCTTTTTGGCCTTACCCGTTTTTCCGCACATATGGATGTGGGCGGACCATCACATGCTTCGCTGATGAAATCAATAGAGATCTACGGGACGAAGATTGCCCCGAAGGTGAGAGAGGCGTTGAGAGTTTCAGGTTTGTAGTTGA
>CAZTKV010000307.1:0-2567 GCA_964614285.1 uncultured Chitinophaga sp.
TCGCTAAAGAGCTGTATAATAAAACTCCCGAGGCTTATACATTAGCTATAGCAGGATATAACTGGGGCCTTGGTAATACACTGAGCAAAGAAGCAGAACTGAACCTGCAAAAAGCCATTTCATTTTTCGAAAAGGAATTTATTCCGGCTGTTGGTAACAGGGCCTGAAGCATCATTTAACTGGAATACTAACCTCTCACTACTGATAGAATAAGAATTAGTTACACACATAAGCCATATCATATTTACATCTGATAAGCATCATGCAATACTCCCGGAATTCAGCCTAATATAGCATCCTCATTGACAAGCTAAATTCCGGGTCATGTATTCACTAATTGCCCTCCTGTTTGTAGTGCCCGTTTTCATAAGTGTCTTACTGTTGGTTGTTCCAAAAACATTGGCAAAACCGCTGGTTATAACAACAGCTTTATTGCTTTCTGCTATATCAGTTTATCTTTTTATCAATTCCGAAGGCGTCTACTATTTCGGCGTTCCGGCTTATGTGAATGATATGGCGGCAGTGGCCGATATCATATTGCTTATTTTCTTTAGCTGGATCGCTATCAAAAGAAAAAGCTGGATAGTGGGATTAATGAGCCTGCTGCAACTGGGCGGTTTATTATACCTGCTCAATACTATGCCGGCGCATTACTCTTTACAATTCATGGTAGACAAACTAAGCCTTTTCATGTTCCTGCTGATCAATATCATCAGCAGTATCATTGCTGTTTATTCACTCTGCTATATTGATGAAGAAAATTGCAGCCAGTTCAGGAAAAAATATTTTCTCTCCACTATTTTTTGGTTCATCGCCGTAATGAACCTGGTTGTTTCTTCCAACAATCTCGAATACTTCTTCCTGTTCTTCGAACTCACTACGCTGGCCTCCTTCTTACTCATCGGGTTCAGAAAAGATGAAGTATCCATAAAAAATTCGTTGACCGCTTTATGGATGAACCAAATTGGCGGGCTGGCCATCCTGGCTGCTATCTTCTTTATTGATTTTAATGGTTTAGGCGAAGCTACTTTCAGTAACCTGTTGTCCAATGAAACCACTTCGGGGATATTATTGCCGCTGGCATTATTGTCTGCCGCAGCGCTGATCAAAGGTGCACAAATGCCCTTCAGCAAATGGTTGCTGGGAGCCATGGTGGCGCCAACACCGGTGAGTGCATTGCTGCATTCATCTACTATGGTAAAGATCGCACCATTCATCATCCTTCGTTTGTCACCGGCGTTAAAGGATACACCGGTAGCTAACGTTATTATTGCACTCACCGGTTTTGTTTTCATTGCTGCTGCTATCGGCGCCTTATCACAGGATAATTTCAAACGGATACTGGCTCATTCTACCATTGCCTTACTGGCACTGATGATCATGATGGCAGCAGTGGGCACACCGGTTACTATTGTGGCGTCATTGATACTGGTACTGTTTCATGGTATTTCCAAATCCATGCTCTTTCTCAATGCAGGCATTTTGGAAAAAGTATTTCACCTGAAGCAATCTTCTGATATGGATAGACTGGGAGAAACTGGTCCGTTCACCTCGCTGGTCATCACTATTGGTTTTATGTCATTGCTGCTGCCGCCATTCGGCGCTTTTATTGGTAAATGGATGAGTATTGAATCACTGGGGGCACTGGCAACCGATAAAAAGATACTGGGCGCATTGATCATGGTGGCAGTGGCAGGCGGTGGCGCTGTCTTATCGCTATTATATTTTAAAGTAATGGGATTGCTGATAGCAAGAACAGGTGAACAGGATAAAATTCATTTTGAGAGAACAGGGCCCTTTTATGCAGTTACAACCTATATCCTTATAGGATTACTGATGGCAACAGTTATCAGCCTGCCGTTTTTACTGAACCAGTATTTCGCACCTGTAGCAGGATCTGTAACAGGAACCACACTGGTGATAGTTACAGAGGGGTGGAACATGTTTATTGGCACTATCAAACTACCGCTGGTACCCATGCTGATCGCATTTCTGTTATTGCCTGTTACCATCATTACAGCCATGTTCATCCGGTTCAAAAATGTGGACAGGGCAAAAGAATATATGTGCGGCGAAAAAGTGAATTACTCTTTCTCGTCCTTTTATTTCTCCACTGACAGGGCCACACCATATTTCGCAACGGCAGGTGTCCTGTTTTTTGTGGCATTGATCATGGTGGCATTGATTTAAACTGATCGTTATGAGCAACATTTGGATTCCGATAATACTGATCATACTGGCTCCGCTGCTTGGCGGATTGGTCTATGGATTTGAACGTATCATCAAAGCAAGGATGCAAAGAAGGATAGGGCCACCGCTGCTGCAACCCTTCTACGATTTCCTGAAGCTGGCTGATAAACGGAAAATGATCGTTCACTCTGCTCATGCATTCCTCGGCATCATGCATTTTGTTTCACTATGGTTTGCATTAGGTGTATTGTTACTGGGTGGTGATCTGATACTGGTGATTTTTCTGCATTTACTTTCCACTGCTTTACTGATACTGGCTGCTTACAGCACCCGTTCTATTTTTAGTCACCTCGGTGCTAATCGTACAGCCATCAGTA
>CAZTKV010000308.1:0-2538 GCA_964614285.1 uncultured Chitinophaga sp.
TTGACCACAAATCGCTGGCGGTGGATACAGCCACCAGCTTATTACTGCGCCGTATCGATAATATGCTGGCAGCCGGTAAAACAAAAACACCCGGTCACCTGGTGCTGCTGGCACATGACCAGGCTTTTCAAAAAAAAGAAGATATAGAGAAGCTGCATTTTGTCATTCAGCAATTAAAGAATAACCCGGCATATGAACTCTTATTTGCCAGTAAATATCCGGGTGTGAAGCATTAACAATGATACTTACAGCCAATTACTGATAAACCCTTGCAGGATATTACTGCAAAACAGCATGCCCAAAAAGCAGGTTCACATCCTCACACCAGATAAGCACCCTGTTATTGATAATATAATCAATGCTGCTGTTTAGATCGTAAGAGAATGTTCCAGTCACTGCTTTCAGTTCTCCCAGTTCAAGGTAAGTCGTGGCAGTAGTATTTGGAGAAAGCCATACCCGTACATCAGGGCCATTGCCGGTACTGAAATTTTCAAAAACCAACTTTACCGTATTGTTTTCGCCTGCCACAATCCTGGCCGTACCACTTGTAGTTTTACCGTTCGAAACAAATGTTCCTGATTTTAATACCGTACCCTGGGGCACCTGTTCCTGTATATTTTCCGGCACATTCTTTTTGCAAGAACTAATTAATACCATAAGCATTGCAGAAGCTATAATAATATTTTTCATCATACTTGTTTTTTAAACCCCGGCACCATAATGGTACCGGGATTATACATACACCATTAACCAATTTTCTTTTACGGGTTAGTCAGCTGCAAGTCCGTTTGTACTGGCAGGTAGCCCGGTAATAATGCCCGGCAATGCTGTGAGTGTGCCGTTACCAGCTACCGAATAACCCTTGATACTGTGGCTTCCGGCATTCAGCACATAGAGGTATTTCGAATTGTCTGTAAGTGCCGCATCAATAGGCCCCATGCCGGAAGTGGCGGCCGCAGACTGAAAGAGATTAATATTTCCATTGAATGGATGAACAGTATAGGAAGAAAGATTATTGCTTGCTGTATTGGTGGTGTAGATATACCGGCCATTCTCTGTAAGAACCACCCAGCAGGCAGCGCTTTGCCCTGTTGCAACGGGTCCTTCTGAGAGAGAAATACTACCGTTGTAACTGATGTGATAAGAAGATACATTACTGGCATTCGGCGCACCACCAACCGCCTCGGATACATAAATATTCCCAAACCCTCCCGGCGCAAAACCAAAAGGGGTGGGACTTGCAGCAGTTATACTGTGCATTGCTTCGGGACGGCCCGTTGCATTAACCGTGTAGGTGATGATTTTGTTTGTTGCCTTCTCAGTAATCACCAGTACCTTTCCATTTCTTACAAAAGACACCTGCGCAGCCCCGGCCATGGAAGAACTCAGCGGCCTGGTGGAAGATGAAAGCGGTGTGAGTTTATTATTTTCTTCCAGTTTGAAACCGGAAATATTCCCATTGCCTCCGGCATTGAGCACATACACCAGGTTGTTATGCTGTGCAATGCTAACAGGAGTGATACCTCCGCTGCTGACAGTGGATTTCAGATTTAATCCGTTGCCGGTTATTTTGAAAGAAGAAATGGTATTACTTCCTGCATTCACGGCGAGCAGTACATCGCCGTCATTCGAAATAATTACGGCTCCCTGGTTGCCTAACCCTCCGCCTGAACCATTTCCCCCCGAAGCGTAGGAGGTAACATAGGTAAGCGATCCGTTAGCGGCTCTTTTGTAAGTAATTACTTTATTTCCGCTTGTTTCATTAGACAAAGTATAAACAAACCCACGGTTGTTCCCTCTTCGGGATATAGATTCATCTTCTCCGGAAGACTTGTTTGCGGTTACAGAATTTTCATCTTCATTAAAATTGTTTTCCAACCGGCTATTTTCTTTCTGGCAGGAAGCGAGGAGTACTACGGCAATGGCGGTATATGCCATCAAATGAATGATTCTCATAAATGTTGATTTAAATGATTAATTATAAAACCCGGGACAGCCGGGTGGCTTTCATAAATATCAAATTGCAGATAGATTTACAAATAACCTGCTGCGACAAACATTGCGGTAATTATACCTGCGGAAAAAGTGCAGGTTATAACGATCAGCACCCTGATTTTTCTTATTTCCTGTTTCATACGGTTAGTTTTGAGCCACGGAAAATGTGGCGGTGAAAAAATATTTCTCACAGAATATATTTATTTTTTTCACAGATACAGATTCTTACAAAAGGCCTCTCTTATTCAGTTACACAAAAAAGGATCACAAAGTTTTTTTGTAAAAAAATATTTTTTGTTTCCTGTTCGGATTTATTTTTTTGATATTTACATTTCAATTTCCTGAGCTGGAACAAAAACCATATACAGAAACTGAACTTGTAACTGCTTTAAAAAGCCGTGACAATGATGCATACAAGCACCTGTACCTGCATTACCGGGGTGCCTTATATAATAATATCCTTCAGTTGCTTCCGGACAGGGAAATAGCAGCGGATGTACTGCAGGAAGTGTTTCTGCAGATCTGGAAAAACATAGATAAGTA
>CAZTKV010000309.1:0-2531 GCA_964614285.1 uncultured Chitinophaga sp.
CCCTTGATTGGAAAGAGCATATCCGGCTGAGACCGGGTATGTATATTGGAAAACTTGGTGATGGATCATCACCTGATGATGGTATTTATGTACTGGTGAAAGAGGTTATGGATAACTGTATTGATGAATACACGATGGGCCATGGTAAAACAGTGGAACTGGTCATAGAAGGAAAAACCGTCACGATCCGCGACTATGGACGGGGTATTCCTCTTGGCAAAGTGGTGGATGTGGTAAGTAAGATAAATACCGGGGCCAAATATGACAGTAAAGCGTTTCAGAAATCTGTAGGCCTGAATGGAGTAGGAACAAAGGCGGTAAATGCATTGAGTAACTATTTTAAAGTAACCGCTATCAGGGAAGGAAAAGAAAAAACTGCTGAATTTGAAAGGGGGGTGCTTATTAAAGAATATAAAGAGGCAAAGACAGGTGAGGAGAATGGAACACTTGTCACCTTTATCCCGGATGAAATGGTGTTTAAAAATTTTAAGTTCATTCCTGAGTTTCTGGAGAACCAGATATGGAATTATTGCTTTTTAAATGCCGGATTAAAGATCATTTTCAATGGTAAAAGCTATGTGAGTAAAAATGGGTTGCTGGATCTGTTGCAGCGTAAGACCAATGAAGATGAGATTCGTTATCCTATCATCCACCTGAAAGGAAACGATATTGAAATAGCACTTTCACACACTAATGAATACGGGGAAGATATATACAGCTTTGTTAACGGGCAGCATACTACACAGGGCGGTACTCACCAGCAAGCCTTCCGTGAAGCATATGTAAAGACGATCAGGGATTTCTTTAAGAAAGACTATGATGCATCTGACATAAGAACAGGTATTGTAGCTGCGGTATCAGTAAGGGTAGTGGAGCCGGTCTTTGAATCACAAACCAAGACAAAACTTGGTTCAATAAATGTGGATGTGGACGGGCCAAGTATGCGGCAGTTTGTTGGTGATTTCCTGTCAAAGGAATTGGATAATTACCTGCATAAAAATCCATCTGTTGCTGATGCATTAAAAAAACGTATAGAACAAAGCGAAAGAGAACGAAAAGAACTGGCAGGCATCAAGAAACTGGCCAATGAAAGGGCCAAAAAAGCTAACCTGCATAATCGCAAACTCCGCGACTGCCGCTATCACCTGGATGATGATGCTCCTGCGAAAGGTAAAGAGGAGTTTGTGGCAAAGCAAAACGAAACAACCATTTTCATTACAGAAGGCGATAGTGCCAGCGGCTCCATAACCAAAGCAAGAAATGTGGAAACACAGGCCGTGTTCAGTCTTCGGGGTAAACCATTGAATTGTTTTGGACTTACTAAGAAAGTTGTGTATGAAAACGAGGAGTTCAACTTGCTGCAACATGCCCTGAATATAGAAGAAGGGTTAGAGGGGCTCCGGTTCAATAATGTGGTAATTGCCACCGATGCTGATGTCGATGGGATGCACATCCGTTTGCTGTTAATGACATTCTTCCTGCAGTTCTTCCCTGACCTGGTGAAGCATGAGAAAGTGTATGTGTTGGAAACACCATTGTTTCGTGTACGAAATAAGCAGGAAACGATTTACTGCTTTAGCGAACAGGAGAAACTGGAAGCTATGAAGAAACTGGGTACTAAGCCTGAGGTAACCCGATTCAAAGGATTAGGAGAAATAAGTCCTGATGAATTTGCGCAGTTCATCGGAACCGGCATGCGGAAGCAACTGATGAGAGTGGAAGAGGGAGAACATATTCAGCAATTACTGGAATACTACATGGGTAAGAACACACCAGACCGGCAAGAATTTATTATTAATAACCTGAAAGTTGAGTTGGATATTGTAGAGGAAAATGTATAAAGAAGCGACCCATGTTTGAATTTCATGCTGACAGAAAAAGATACTTTGATATACAGGTTTTAAATGCCGGGAAGTACGTCATTCCTTTTATAGAGGAGAAGTATCCTGTAAGGCAGGGGATGAGGATACTGGAAATAGGATGTGGGGAAGGAGGTGTTTTAAAAGCATTTATTAATAAAGGATGTGAAGGAGTGGGGGTGGAACTTGATGCGCCGAGAATAGACGATGCAAAAAAGTTCATGCCGGAAGATATTGCATCAGGGAGAATACGATTTGTAGTAAAAGATATTTATAAGGTTGACGTAGTGAACGATTTTAAAGGGTTATTCGATATCATTTTACTTAAGGATGTGATCGAACATATACATGACCAGGCAAAACTGATCGGCTGGATGAAGAATTTTCTGAAGCCCGGGGGCATAGTTTTTTTTGGCTTTCCACCCTGGTATATGCCTTTTGGCGGACATCAGCAGATATGCAGATCAAGAATTTCGAGACTGCCGTATCTGCATTTGCTGCCCAAGGAAATTTATAAATGGATATTAAAAAACAGGAAAGAAAATGTGGAAGAGATGATGGAAGTAAGAGAGACCGGAATCAGTATAGAACGATTTGAAAAAATTTGTAAAAAGGAAGGATACATCCTTTTTCATAAAAGACATTATTTATTAAATCCTATTTATGAATGGA
>CAZTKV010000310.1:0-2528 GCA_964614285.1 uncultured Chitinophaga sp.
TGAATGCACTTCCTGTTGCTTTGTTAGTATTAGGCATTGGCTTATCACTGGGAGGAGCAACAGGATATGCCATCAACCCGGCAAGAGACCTGGGACCAAGGATTGCGCATTTTCTTTTACCCATACCCGGAAAGAGAGACAGTGACTGGGGATACAGCTTGGTACCAATAGTTGGACCGATAGCAGGTGCTTTGCTTGCCGCCTGGACATTTTCACTTATCAAATAAGCACATATGAGGATACCTTTCTTTCTATTACTGTTGAGTTTATCCGCAAATGGGTTTACACAGGATGCGGAAGCAAAACTTAAGGAACTGAAAATAGAATTACCAGCCGTTAGCAAGCCCATTGCGAACTATGTGCATGTGGTAAGGAGTGGCAACTTGTTGTTTCTTGCTGGTAAGGGACCATCCAATGCACAAGGTATTTTCATTACAGGTAAAGTTGGCAAAGATCTGACAATAGAACAGGGACAACAGGCTGCGAGGCTTACTGCCATTAATCAGCTTGCTGTACTTAAAGCTGAATTAGGTAACCTGAACAAAGTAAAACGTATTGTAAAAGTGTTGGGCATGGTGAATTGTGAACCAGACTTTAAAGATCATCCAAAAGTCATCAATGGTTTTTCTGATTTGATGATAGAAATATTTGGAGAAAAAGGGAGACATGCAAGATCTGCCGTAGGCATGTGTTCTTTACCAATGAATATGGCGGTAGAAATTGAGTTGGTGGTTGAAATTGAAGATTAACTTGATTAATCGTTACATGCTTTAATGATTATCTCACAAGCCTTTTCAATTTGTTCCTCCGAAATGATCAGCGGCGGAGAAATGCGCAGGCAATTGGGAGCAAACAAAAACCAGTCTGTCAATACTCCGTTAGCAATACAGGCATCTATCACTTTCTTATTTGTTTCAAAAGAATCAAACTCTACTGCCATCCATAAACCAAAAGAACGAACGGTCTTAATTTTTGCGTGTACTAATAATGAGGTAAACAGTTCTTCTTTGCCTTTTACCTTGCCAATCCACCCTTCTTCGAGCAATGCTTTCATACCTGCCATGCCTGCTGCGCAACAAACAGGATGGCCGCCGAACGTAGTGATATGTCCCAGTACCGGGTTATCCGTAAAAGCATCCATCAGTTTTTTATCCGCAATAAAAGCACCGAGCGGCATACCGGCGCCTAATGCTTTTCCCAATAGTAATATATCGGGTACGATATCAAAGTGCTCAAAGCCCCATAGTTTACCGGTTCTTCCAAAACCAGCCTGTATCTCATCCAGTATTAATAGTGTTCCGGTATCGGCGCATTTTTTCCGCAATGCCTGTATCCATGCCGTATCCGGCGCTTTGATGCCTGCTTCCGCCTGCACGGTTTCTGAGACCACACAGGCAGTTTGTCCGGTTATCTCATTAAGTGAGTCAAAATTATTGTAGGCAAGATGCAATACATCCGGCAACAAAGGCCGGAAGGCATTCCGCCAGTATTCATCACCGATAATACTCAATGCACCCTGTGTACTGCCATGATACGACTGATTGAACGCAATGATCTGTGTGCGGTTGGTAACCCGTTTGGCTAATTTCATCGCTCCTTCTACGGCTTCAGTACCGGAATTGGTAAAATAAACTGAGTTAAGAGATGCAGGCAGGTATTCTGTCAGCAGTTTGGCGTACCGCACCTGCGGGGCTTCTACAAATTCGCCATAGACCATGATGTGGAGATAGGCATCCAGTTGCTGCTGTATCGCAGCGATCACTTTTGGATGCCGGTGACCGATATTGGCCACACTGATACCCCCGATAAGATCAATGTATTCCTTACCAGCTGCATCATACAAAGTAGCACAATCTGCTTTTACAATTTCCAGGGCAAGCGGAGCTGGTGAAGTCTGGCCCACATGCCGTAAAAAAAGTTCCCGCTGGTTCAAGACAAATTATTTAACACAAAGAACGCAAAGGAGGTGCAAAGGCGCAAAGAATTTCTCAATTTTACAAACTAACCTCAAACATTAAACTTCAAACCTTAAACCAAGCATATGCCCGTTATTTTACCGGTAGAAGACAAACACCCCCAATTCGGAAACAACTGTTTTATCGCTCCTAATGCCACAATCGTTGGTAATGTAGTTATGGGAGATGATTGCAGTGCCTGGTTCAATACGGTGATCCGGGGAGATGTGAATTTTATAAAAATGGGTAATAAGGTGAATGTGCAGGATGGCGCCTGTATCCATTGCACTTTCCAGAAATACGGGACAACCATCGGTAATAATGTTTCGATTGGACATAATGCCATCGTACACGGTTGCACCCTGCATGATAATGTACTGGTAGGCATGGGAGCCATCGTAATGGACAACTGTGTGGTGCATAGCAATACGATCATCGCAGCCGGGGCGGTCGTATTAGAGAATACTATATGTGAGGCCGGCAGTATTTATGCAGGTGTACCTGCCAAAAAAGTAAAAGATATTTCGCAGGAACTGATACATGGAGAGATCAATCGCATAGCCAATAACTATA
>CAZTKV010000311.1:0-2528 GCA_964614285.1 uncultured Chitinophaga sp.
TCATGCTTCGGCATTTGGTTCCCTGGGAATTTTGTTCAGTAAAATTGCAGCAGGTAATCAGGTTCCTTTTACTATTAAAGGAAAACCTGTTGTAATATCTACCTGGGATGCAGGGCTGGAAGCAAATAAAGCAGCCTGGGAAATTTTACATAAGGGCGGCAGAGCAGTAGATGCGGTGGAGAAAGGAGTCATGGTTACTGAGGCATCGCAAAACTGTTGCGTCGGACTGGGAGCCAATCCTGACAGGGATGGGTTTGTTACACTGGATGCCTGCATCATGGATGAGTTTTCCAATTGTGGAAGTGTGGCATTCCTTGAAAGAATTAAACATCCTGTAGCCGTGGCAAGAAGAGTGATGGAAAAAACACCTCATGTAATGCTGGTGGGAAGCGGTGCCCAGCAATTTGCCATAGCAGAAGGATTTCCCCTGGAAGAGCAAAAGCTTTCCCCGCAGGCACAAGCCGCATACGAAGAATGGTTGAAGAATTCTGAATATAAACCACCGGTAATTAATATAGAGAACCAGCCTGTCCGGCAGGCAGGCAAACAAGGCCATGGGCCTTTTGCACCGTTTAAGCTTAGCAATGGTGAGTGGAATCATGATACTATCGGCATGGTGGCAATGGATGCTCAGGGTAACATGGGTGGCAGTTGTACTACCAGTGGTGCTGGTTTCAAAATGCGGGGACGTATTGGCGACTCACCCATCATTGGCGCTGGTTTATTTGTAGATAATGAAGTGGGGGCTTGTACAGCCACCGGCCAGGGAGAAGATGTGATAAGGGTTGCTGGTTCGCATTCAGTGGTCGAATTAATGCGGCAGGGTTTATCTCCTGAAGCAGCCTGTAAAAAGATAATTGAGCGAATTGTAAAGATTAAGAAAGCTAAAGCAAAAGATATACAAGTAGCTTTCCTCGCATTAAATAAAAAAGGTCAGGCAGGTGCTTTTGCTTTACATCCCGGTTTCAGGTATGCAATTAAAAATGGCGATAAAGAAATCCTGGTAACTTCTAAAAGCTGGTTCAATGAGTGAAGCCAAATATATAATTGAGATTGCTACTTCTGATTTTATAACAACCCAATCGGCAGTACTGGGCGGTGCTGACAGAATTGAGTTATGTGCTAACCTGGCAGAAGGAGGAACAACTCCTTCGTATGGCACTATTAAAAAGTGCAGGGAAGTTTTTCCGGTTTTACTATACCCTATTGTACGACCCAGGGGCGGAGATTTTTTATATTCTGATGAAGAGTTTGATATTATGGTGCAGGATGTGAAATTGTGCAAACAATTTGGTTGTGATGGTGTAGTGATTGGTTTGCTGAATTCAGATGGTAGTATTGATGTTAAAAGAACGGCTCAGTTAGTGGAAGCTGCTTACCCGTTGGGGGTCACTTTTCACCGGGCATTTGACCGTTGCAGTAATCCGTTTGAAGCATTAGAACAATTAATTGAAACTGGCTGTGAAAGAATACTGACCTCTGGTCAGAAACCAGCAGCACCTGATGGGATGCAGTTGATCCACGAATTGAACCGGGAAGCAAATGGTCGTATCATTATTATGCCTGGAAGCGGTGTTAGAAAAGAAAATATTAAAATGCTGGCACTAGAGACCGGCTGTACAGAGTTCCATTCTTCCTTGAGAGGAAAGGAGAGTAGTAAAATGAAGTTTATTCATACGGCATTTGCTAATTCAACAGAAAGTTATTCCAATAATGCAATAAGCCCTGACGAGGTCAGGGCTTTACGTACTTCTTTATATTAGTTATTTAGATTTTTAATCCTTTCATATATTCTGCATTCACTTTCGATGCTTCTATAGAAGTACCGTTTGGATAAGCTTCTTGCTCTACAATAAAATATTCCATACCATTTGCCTTGGCTGTATTCAGGATTTTGCTCCAGTCAATACTTCCGGTACCAAGATCTACTGAGTTTTTACCGTTATCCGGTCCGGGTGTTTTGCTGCGGTCTTTTACATGGCAAAGCCGGAAACGGTTGGGATATTTCTTTACCCAGGCTTCAATATTTTCCCCGGCAGCAACCACCCAGTACATATCCAGTTCATAATCCACCAGCGATGCATCGGTAGCGTTCATCATGACATCCTGCGGCAGCTGTCCATTCATTGGCTTGAACGAATAATCATGATTGTGATAGGCAAACCTGATCCCATTCTTTTTACATATTTCTCCTCTCTTATTGAACTCATCTGCATGACGCTTATAATCATCCAAAGATTTTTGAGGACCAAGCCAGGGGCAGATAAGATATTTCATACCGATAGCAGCCGCTTCAGCCGCCTTTTTTTCAAAATCCTTGTTTATGTCACAATGTGAAGAGACTATACTCATCCCGAGATCGTCCAAATATTTTTTGAACTCAGTATTGCTTACACCCCAGAACATACCTTGTTGCCCCTCATAACTTTCTATTTGAGTATAGCCAAAAGAAGCCAGTTGTTTCAATACTCCTTTTGGATCTTTAGGCACTACGTCCCGCAAAGTATATAACTGGATCCCAAATTTTT
>CAZTKV010000312.1:0-2517 GCA_964614285.1 uncultured Chitinophaga sp.
CGTATGCATTTCTTCAGTTGTTATGATGCGTCGCCGGTTTCTTTAACGGAAAAAATATTGGCAAGGCCCCGGTTGATAAAACGAATGATGAATGCAATCCCGGATGGCCACCTGGCTCACCTGGCTTGTTTTAATGTGACAGAACATGAAAGGAAGCTGGCTGTTACACTGGGATTGCCGGTATACGGTTGCAATCCCGACCTGCTTTTTTGGGGAACCAAATCAGGCAGCCGGGAAATCTTCAAAGAATGCGGTGTTGACACTCCGGTCGGCTATGAGAACCTTCAAAACGAGGCGCAGGTAATAAAAGCATTGGCCGATTTGTATGAAAACAATCCTTTGATCAGGAAAGCAGTAATAAAAATGAATGATGGCTTCAGCGGGGAAGGCAATGCGGTGTTTTCTTACCAGAAAATTACAGGTACAGAAAATGTCGAATCTCAGATCACGGAATTATTGCCCGCAGAGATTGAAATTGTAGCTTCTGATCTCACCTATCAGCAATTCATGCATAAGTTTACCAGTATGGGAGGTATTGTAGAAGCTTTTATTGATGCGCCACAGAAAGCATCGCCGTCCGTTCAGTGCCGCATCAATCCACTGGGAAAGATTGATATCATTTCCACACACGACCAATTGATGGGTGGCCCCGATGGACAGGTATTCCTTGGAGGAACTTTTCCTGCCAACAAGGAGTATAGTATTGAAGTAGGTACACTAGGTAAAAAGATATCTGAAGTGATGAAAAACAAAGGAGTGATGGGCAGATTTGGGGTCGATTTTTTATCAGTTAAAGATAATGAGGAATGGAAGCATTATGCAATAGAAATAAATCTCCGGAAAGGGGGTACCACACATCCTTATATTATGCTTCAGTTCCTGACAAATGGAGATTATAACCCTGATACAGGAAAATACATACTGGCTGATGGGAATGAAAAATGTTATCTTTTTACAGACAACTTACAGGATGACAGATTCAAAGGCCTAGTTCCTTCCGACCTGATGGAGATAGCGATGCTTAATAACCTGCATTATGATGCTACCAAGGAAGAAGGAGTGATGTTTCACCTTATTGGAGCATTATCACAATTTGGTAAGATCGGGCTGGTATGTATTGCTTCAACTTTTGAAAGGGCCAAATATTTTTATGACGAAACGGTAAGAGTATTGGAAGGGGAATGCTGATCTTATTTCTTCGTAGCGGTTGCATTATATACCTTACACACAATTACCCATTTTCCTTCAATTTTAAGTAACTGTAAATAATTAGTATAGTCGTTGTTATATAATGATTCTTCTATTACTTCGACCCATGCAGCATTGCCGGCATATTGTATAGAAGAAATAAAACACTGATGAGGTTCGCCGGTTTTAGCCGGAGGTTCATTGGCGGCTATATAATCATACAAGCCCTGTATCTCAACCATAGTAACATTTTGGGAGCTTGCTCCATACATCATTGCCCTGGGGTGAAAAGCCTTCTTCAGCATACCAATATCGCCAGTATGTACACCTTCAGTATACAGGGTAACAGCATCCCGGATGGCTTGCAATTCAGCATTACGTTCATTCATAGTCATTTTTTTATTAGTGGGTAATAAATGATTAATTTCAGCGCTAAAGGTTGGGAAAAGGCGGTGAATAACAAAATCAGATCCGCCCGGTGTTTATCTGTACCCTGCATTTAAAAAACTTTTATATGAGTAATGATGCAGGTATACAAGCATTGAAAGATAGGATTGATAAGCTCAATCACCATGCATGGGATATACGGGTAAACGATTCTCCCAGGGCTTTTGAACTCAGCCATGAATCGCTCCGGCTGGCAAAAAGTATTAATTATACTAAAGGTATTGCAGAAGGGGCCAGGTCACTGGGTTTTTGTTATGTAAGACTTTCAAAAAACGATGAAGCCCAGCCACTATTACAGGAATCACTTTCACTTTTTGAATCACTCGGGGACCTGAAAGGGCAGGCTGTGGTGTATGAATACCTGGCTATTGTTCAGCGCAACTGGGGAAATTTTGGAGATGCCCTTCAATTCTTATTCAGGGCACTGGAACTGAGTAAGCAAACAGCATTCAAAATTAATGAAGCTTTTAATCTTTACCAGATAGGCGTTACTTATAAATATCTCGGAAACTTTGAAAAAGCACTGGAGTATTTATACCAAAGCCTTTCCATTCATAGGGAAAATAATAACCGGTTATATCAATCTTACCCAATCAATATCATTGGTTCTATTTATTTTGAGAACGGGGATTATGAGCAGGCATTGGACTATTTTAAAGAAGGGCTGGAGAGCCGGCAGGAATCTGGTGACAAACTGGGAGAAGGGGGAAGTCTTGACAATCTGGCATCTACTTTTTTAAAATTGAAAGACTACCCGAAGGCAATAGATTACTGTCACCAAAGCCTTGCTATCAGTAAAATCACAGGTGATAAGCGAAGTGAAGCTAATGCGTTACAACACCTGGCAGAAATATATGAGCAAACCGGCAACATAAATGAAGC
>CAZTKV010000313.1:0-2508 GCA_964614285.1 uncultured Chitinophaga sp.
GATTTGAGTTTGAGACAGTGCTGGCTGATGTGGAAACACTTAACCAATGGGCCTTGCAAGGTAAACTGGATATCACTAAACTCAGCTTCCCTGCTTTTTTCAACTCTTTAAAGCATTATACATTACTAAATGCCGGCAGTGCATTAGGTAAAGGCG
The DNA here is from genome assembly GCA_964614285.1 of uncultured Chitinophaga sp. GTDB lineage: Bacteria > Bacteroidota > Bacteroidia > Chitinophagales > Chitinophagaceae > JJ008. Next base: position 157 of record CAZTKV010000313.1, read on the forward strand.
TTGGCCCACTACTAATTACAGATTCACAACAGGAGCTGACAACAGATGAAATCAACCAGGCGTCTGTTGCTCTTCCCGGCGCCAATACAACTGCCAACCTCCTTTTCAGTTTTGCCTACCCGGAGGCACAGGATAAAAAATTTATGATTTTCTCAGACATTGAAGAGGCCTTAATAAATAAAGAAACAGACCTGGGTGTTATCATTCATGAAAACAGGTTCACTTACCGGGAAAAAGGTTTACATAAAGTAAAAGATCTTGGTGAGTACTGGGAAGAAAAAATGGAATCGCCCATCCCATTAGGAGGTATTGCTATCAATCAATCCATAAAAAGATCAGCCGCATTGAAAGTAAATGAGCTGATCCGTAAAAGCCTGGAATTTGCTTTTACAAATTATCCGCTGATCCCTGATTATGTCAAACAACATTCGCAGGAAATGAGTGAAGAAGTAATGCGACAGCATATAGACCTTTATGTAAACGACTATAGCCTTGATCTCGGGGAAGAAGGGAAATTGGCTATTGAGAATTTGCACCAGGTTTTCCTTGAGCTAAATAATATGGAAGCCGATGATGAAGATGTTTTATTTCTTTAAAATCAACCTGTAATCCGATGCTCCCGTCTTTCTCCCGTTAACGCTGAAAAATCACTATTCACAGTATAAATCCTAATTTTACAAATTAGTTCAGCGCCTGCTTTCTATTGTATAACCCTTTTATCCTGCTAGTACCAGAATTGGATCCCTCTTAACGATTAAAGTCAGACATTAGAATTCAGTATTCCCAACCCTAAGAAGATCAAAGAGACTTAAATAACTTATCATGAAAAAAAGCATTATTGCTTCTTTTACTGCTTTGCTGCTATTTTATACTGCATTTACCCAAAACGAGTCTGTAATTACCAATAAGCTTAAAGTCTTTATTGATTGCAGTAACACTTATTGTGACATGAGTTTTATCCGGACTGAGATTAACCTGGTTGACTTTATGCTTGATCGTATAGCAGCTGATGTTCATATTTTAGTAACTGAACAAAACACAGGCAGTGGTGGAGATAAGTACCAACTGATTTTCTTTGGTCAACATCGTTTTAAATATTACCAGGATACGCTTCAATTTAATACTGATCCAAACGCCACTGATTTTGAAGAAAGAGACCTGCTTATTAAATATATTAAACTTGGGCTGGCACCTTTTGTGGCAAAAACAGATGCTGCTAAAGATGTGGCTATTAGTTTTAAAAGAACAGAAACCGAAAAAGATAAAAAAGATACAGCCTCCGGTATTACTAAAGACCCGTGGAATTACTGGGTTTACAGAATTGGTACCGATGGCTATTTGAATGAAGATGCTGTTTACAAGAACAACCAGTTCAGCGGTAATTTATCAGCAAACCGAACAAAGGAACGACTGAAATTATTCTTTAGTATCAGCGCAAGTAAAAACAAATCAACTTTTGAATACGAAGACAGCGGGGTGGTACAAAAAATAATTGTCAAAAATAAAAATTTTAATGCCTGGCATTACCTGATCAAGAGCATCAATAACCATTGGAGTTTGGGCTATGAGGCTATTTACACAAAGAACAGTTTTTCCAATTTTAAAGGACAGGGATTTTTCAGAGCCGCAGTTGAATATAATATTTTCCCCTATAAGGAAGTGAATAACCGTTACTTTACAATCAGTTACAGCCTTACTGCACGCAATAACCATTACTACGACACTACTATTTATAATGCAATAAGGGAAACACTATTTGGTCATCGTGCAGATGCCACCATTTCATTCAACCAGAAATGGGGATCCACTTCTGTGGGTATTAATTATCATAATTTCTTCCATAACTGGAAATTATTCAACCTTGGTGCCAATGCCTCTACCAATATTCGAATAACCGGAGGATTGTCATTCAGTATATTTATTTCTGGTGCATTGACCAGGGACCAGATAAATCTCCCAAAAGGTGGCGCTACCGAGCAGGAAATTCTAACGAGAAGGAGACAAATTGCTTCGGGATATAGTATCTATACTGGTTTTGGACTCAACTACCGCTTTGGTTCGAAAGTCAACAATTTTGTGAACCCAAGATTTGAAGGGCCAAATAATTAAATACATTTTATTTCTTCAACGCAGCAGCATAGGTTTCGAGGCATCTTTTCCTGGCAACTTCATGTTCAACGATTGGTTGGGGATAAGTAAGCTCCTCAAACTCAGGCACCCATTTCCTTACATATTTTAATTCAGGGTCAAATTTTTTCGTTTGCAGGTATGGATTAAAAACACGGAAATAAGGTGCCGCATCACAACCACTGCCTGCTGCCCATTGCCAGCCACCATTATTAGCAGCCAGGT
>CAZTKV010000314.1:0-2460 GCA_964614285.1 uncultured Chitinophaga sp.
GGTGTATTGAATATTATACATGGAACAGGGCCTGGGGCCGGAGAGGCGATCGTTTCTCATCCGGATGTAAAAGCCATTTCTTTTACAGGAAGTACAAAGGCTGGTGAACGTATTGCTTCTATCGCAGCACCGAAGTTTAAAAAACTCTCCTTGGAACTGGGAGGGAAAAATCCAGCCATCATTTTTGCAGATTGTGACTGGGAAAAGATGATGACAGAAACTATCCGCTCCTCTTTTAGTAACCAGGGAGAAATTTGTTTGTGCGGCAGCCGTATATTGGTTGAAGAATCAGTGTATGAAAAATTCAAAGCAGATTTTATTGAGCGAACTAAGAAACTAAAAGTGGGTGACCCACTGGAGCCGGAATCAAAACAGGGAGCTATTGTAAGTAAACTACATTTTGAAAAGATATTACGCTGTATTGATACAGCCAAGCTGGAAGGAGGGAAAATATTGTGTGGTGGTCATATAGTAAAGCTGGAAGGAAGATGTGCTGGTGGATATTTTGTTGAACCTACGGTGATCGAAGGCTTAGGTCCCGATTGTCAAACCAACCAGGAAGAAATATTTGGCCCGGTAGTAACATTACAATCTTTCAAAACCGAAGAGGAGGCCCTGCAACTGGCCAATGCCACACAATATGGATTAGCAGCAACGGTATGGACACAGGATATTTCAAAAGCAAACCGGGTGGCAGCAAAAGTGGAAAGTGGTATCATCTGGATCAACTGCTGGTTGCTCCGTGACTTACGTACACCGTTTGGAGGTATGAAGAATAGTGGAGTAGGGAGAGAAGGTGGCTGGGAGGCATTGCGGTTTTTTACAGAGGCGAAGAATGTTTGTATACAATTATGATAAATGTTATATGATGAATGTTGAATGAAAGCATTTCAACATTCATCATTCAAAATTCAACATAATAATGTCTGAAATTATAAAAACTCAAAACGCATCAACTCCTCTCGGTGCATATCCGCATGCAAGGAAAGTGGGCAACCTTCTTTTTTTATCCGGTATAGGTCCCAGGAATCCAAAGGATAATTCGATCCCGGGCCTGGAACTAGATGCAGATGGAAATATCGTAAAATATGATATCGAAGCTGAATGCCACTCCGTTTTTGCCAATATAAAAGCTGTATTAGAAGCAAGCGGAAGCAGTTGGGACAAGATCATTGATGTGACAGTATTTCTTACTAATATGAAAAAAGATTTTCCTGTTTATAATAAAATATATGCCGACTACTTTACTTCAGTTCAGGCATGCCGCACAACAGTCGAAGTAAAAAGTCTGCCGACACCGATAGCTATTGAATTAAAAGTAATTGCCATAATTGATTGATATTTCAGGCTAAGGCCTGAATTGCCGCGGTCTTTAGACCGGGGCAAAGGAAATAAAAAGAGAATGGGCTTTAGCCCCAAATTTTAAACAATGAATTTTCAAAATAGTCTTGAGTTTGCCAGGGATCTCGATACAAAGGATGTATTAAAATCTTTTCGTCAGAAATTTTTCCTTCCTCAGCATGACGGAAAAGATGGTGTTTACTTCACAGGCAATTCTCTCGGGCTTCAGCCCAAAACGACAGCCAGCTATGTGCAGCAGGAGTTAGATGACTGGGCGAAACTGGGAGTAGAAGGTCATTTCCAGGCGAAAAATCCCTGGATGCCTTATCATGAAATTTTCCCGAAACAGTTATCGAAGATCGTTGGTTGTAAAGAAAACGAAGTGGTGGTAATGAACCAGCTGACAGTGAATCTGCATTTACTCATGGTGACCTTTTATCGTCCGGACAAACAACGGTATAAGATCATTTGTGAGGCCAAGGCATTCCCTTCAGATCAGTATGCATTTGAGACGCAGGCAAAGTATCACGGATTTAATCCGGCTGATGCAGTGATTGAGGTTTCTCCGAGGACTGGTGAGCATACATTGCGAACAGAAGATATTCTTTCAACGATTCAGCTGCATGGAGATTCAGTAGCAGTTGTGCTTTTTGGAGGAGTTAATTACTATACCGGTCAATTGTTTGATATAGAAGCTATCACTAAAGCGGCTCACTCGGTGGGTGCTTATGCCGGATTTGACCTGGCCCATGCAGCGGGTAATGTGGAATTAAAACTTCATGACTGGGATGTTGATTTTGCCTGCTGGTGTTCTTATAAATACCTGAACAGTGGTCCGGGTGGAGTGGCAGGAGTTTATATTCATGAAAAGCATGCAGCCAATAAAGAGCTGCCAAGATTTGCCGGCTGGTGGGGATATAAAAAAGAAACCCGGTTCAAAATGGAAAAAGGGTTTGAGGCAATACCTACTGCTGAAGGATGGCAGTTGAGCAATGCCCCGGTCCTGTGCATGGCGGCACATAAAGCTGCTTTGGATATTGTTGAAGAGGCGGGAGTTGACAAACTTCATGAAAAAAGAAAGCTATTAGCCGGATATTTACATTATGTGCTGAATGATAT
>CAZTKV010000315.1:0-2456 GCA_964614285.1 uncultured Chitinophaga sp.
GTAACGAGATTGGTATTATTGAGCAACATGTTTTTCCTAATCCCGGTGACTCAGGGCTTGCTATCGGCGCTGCATTATTGCAATATTATAAACATCATGACTTTAAAGGAAATGAAATAAAAAACCTTTATGGCGGGCCTGCATATACTAACGAGGAAATTGAAGCCATGCTAAAAGTCAGGAAGTTGAAATATCATTATACAGATAATCCTTCCAAAGTGGCAGCAGAGTTATTGGCCAAAAACCAGATCGTAGCCTGGTTCCAGGGGCGTATGGAATGTGGACCGAGAGCATTGGGTAATCGATCTATTTTGATGAGTCCGCTGAAACCCGAAAACAAGGACGTCATCAATAAATGGGTAAAATTCCGTGAAGGTTTCCGTCCTTTTTGTCCATCACTAACGTATGAGAAGAAAGATGTTTACCTGAAGGATAACCGGGATGAATTTTTTATGATCACTTCTTTTGATGTAACCGATGAAAAGAGAGAAGCGATACCTGCGGTAGTGCATGTGGATGGTACGGTGAGGCCGCAAATGGTGCAGAAGGAAACCAATCCAAGGTACTGGGAGCTGATCAATGAATTTGGTAACCTGACCGGTGAGTATATTGTACTCAATTCTTCTTTTAATGTAATGGGTGAACCGATCATTAATCATCCTAAAGAAGCCATCAAATGTTTTTTTGACTCCGGGCTGGATGCCATTTTTTTGGGGAACTATTACCTAATTAAATCAGAGCATTAAGAAACAAAAAGCCGCCAGTTATCTGGCGGCTTTTTGTTTATACAAGTTTATTTAATCAGTTCAATTCGGGATTTGCCTCAATCTTAATGCCTTCAAAATTCCTTATTTCATTGTATAAAGTATCTCTCTCTATGGGTATTCTCCGGGCTTGTTTTATTAAGGTGATCAACTCGGCTGTGGTCATAGATGGGTTTAACTCTTCAGAGCCAGCCATGCTGTAAATTTTTGTTGTATCATCAATTGTCCCGTCAATATCATCGACACCAAAAGAAAGAGTGAGTTGTGCATTCTGTCTGCCCAGCATCGGCCAATAGGCTTTCAGATGAGGAAAGTTATCTAAGTAAATACGGGCAATAGCATACATCTTCATGTCTTCAATATGAGTACTTTCTGGTACATTGCTCATATCGTTATCCTTATTCCTGAATTTTAAGGGAATAAAAGTGTTGAAACCTTTTGTCTTGTCTTGTAATTCTCTCAGCCGTCTCATGTGATCGATCCGGTGTTCATATTTTTCAATATGCCCGTAGAGCATGGTGGCATTGGAATGTAATCCAAGTTTATGTGCTGTTTCATGAATAGTCAGCCAGCCATCGGCATCCACTTTATCTGCACATATTTTCTCCCTGATCTCCGGGTGAAATATTTCAGCACCACCACCAGGTATAGAATCAAGGCCCGCTGCGATCAGAAACTTCAGTCCTTCTTCTGCACTTACTTTTGCTTTGCGGAACATATAATCGTATTCTACAGCGGTAAAGGCCTTAATATGCAATTCGGGGCGATGTGTTTTAATGGCTTTTAGCAGATCTGCAAAGAATGACAGGTCCATCTTTGGGTGTACACCTCCTACAATATGTACTTCAGTGATGGGCTTGCCATCATACTTTTTCACCATATGCAGCATTTGGTCAATGCTGAGTTCCCAGCCTTCTTCCCGGTGAGCATACAGGCGGCTGTACGAACAGAAATTGCAGCTGAATACACAAACATTGGTGGGTTCGATATGAAAATTCCTGTTAAAGAAAACTTTATTGCCATGCAGTTTTTCTTTTATTTCATTGGCAAGCTGACCCACGAATCCGAGGCTGGCTTTTTCAAAAAGCAATAAACAATCTTCATCGGTGATACGCTGCCCGGCTTTTACTTTATCGGCTACATATTGCAGACTGGCAGAAATGCCCGTTGTGGTGATCATAGTAGTATTAATTACAAAGGCAAAGTTACTGAGTACAACGTTGACAACTTTAAAAAATCCTTATCTTCATTTCACTTAATTGGGCCATATGAATTTAAAACTCAGGTTAACGGTTCTCAGCTTTTTACAGTTTTTTGTATGGGGAGCCTGGCTTATTACAATTGCTACCTATTTTTTCTCCAATAATTTAGGTACAGGTAGGCAGTTTACCGACATCTTTTCCACTTTAGCAATATCGTCACTCTTAATGCCCGCTATTACAGGCATAATAGCAGACAAATGGGTAAATGCGGAAAGGCTTTATGGGACCCTTCATATCTTATATGGTGTAGCATTACTTTACCTGACACAAGTGAAAGACCCTGATACGATGTATTATGTCGTTTTAGCTGCGATGTTATGCTACATGCCTACTATTTCCCTCTCTAATTCCATTTCTTATACCGTCCTGAAAAGAAATAATTATGATGTGGTAAAAGTTTTTCCGCCAATAAGGGTTTGGGGAACTATTG
>CAZTKV010000316.1:0-2455 GCA_964614285.1 uncultured Chitinophaga sp.
GTAACGAGATTGGTATTATTGAGCAACATGTTTTTCCTAATCCCGGTGACTCAGGCCTCGCTATCGGCGCTGCCTTGTTGCAATATTATAAGCATCATGACTTTAAAGGAAATGAAATAAAGGATCTTTATGGCGGACCTGCATACAGTAACGAGGAAATTGAAGCCATGCTAAAGGTCAGGAAGTTAAAATATCATTATACCGATAACCCTTCCAAAGTGGCAGCTGAGTTACTGGCCAAAAACCAGATTGTAGCCTGGTTCCAGGGGCGTATGGAATGTGGACCGAGAGCATTAGGTAATCGTTCTATTTTGATGAGTCCGCTGAAACCCGAAAACAAGGACGTCATCAACAAGTGGGTGAAATTCCGTGAAGGTTTTCGTCCTTTTTGTCCATCACTGACGTATGAGAAGAAAGATGTTTACCTGAAGGATAACCGGGATGAATTTTTTATGATCACTTCTTTTGATGTAACCGATGAAAAGAGAGAAGCGATACCTGCGGTAGTGCATGTGGATGGTACGGTGAGGCCGCAAATGGTGCAGAAGGAAACCAATCCAAGGTACTGGGAGCTGATCAATGAATTTGGTAACCTGACCGGTGAGTATATTGTACTCAATTCTTCTTTTAATGTAATGGGTGAACCGATCATTAATCATCCTAAAGAAGCCATCAAATGTTTTTTTGACTCCGGGCTGGATGCCATTTTTTTGGGGAACTATTACCTAATTAAATCAGAGCATTAAGAAACAAAAAGCCGCCAGTTATCTGGCGGCTTTTGATTATACAAGTTCATTTAATCAGTTCAATTCGGGATTTGCTTCAATCCTAATGCCTTCATAATTCTTTATTTCGTTGTATAAAGTATCTCTCTCTACAGGTATTCTCCGGGCTTGCTTTATTAAGGTGATCAACTCGGCTGTGGTCATAGACGGGTTTAACTCTTCAGAACCAGCCATGCTGTAAATTTTTGTTGTATCATCAATCGTTCCGTCAATATCATCCACACCAAAAGAAAGAGTGAGTTGTGCATTCTGCCTGCCGAGCATCGGCCAATAGGCTTTCAGGTGAGGAAAGTTATCTAAGTAAATACGGGCAATAGCATACATCTTCATGTCTTCAATATGAGTACTTTCTGGTACATTGCTCATATCGTTATCCTTATTCCTGAATTTTAAGGGAATAAAAGTGTTGAAACCTTTTGTCTTGTCTTGTAATTCTCTCAGCCGTCTCATGTGATCGATCCGGTGTTCATATTTTTCAATATGTCCGTAGAGCATGGTGGCATTGGAATGTAGTCCAAGTTTATGTGCTGTTTCATGAATAGTCAGCCAGCCATTGGCATCCACTTTGTCCGCACATATTTTCTCCCTGATCTCCGGGTGAAATATTTCTGCTCCACCACCTGGTATAGAGTCAAGGCCTGCTGCAATAAGAAACTTCAGCCCTTCTTCTGCACTTACTTTTGCTTTGCGGAACATATAATCGTATTCCACAGCGGTAAAGGCTTTAATATGCAATTCTGGACGATGTGTTTTAATGGCTTTTAGCAGGTCTGAAAAGAATGGCAGATCCATCTTTGGATGCACACCTCCAACAATATGTACTTCAGTGATGGGTTTCCCGTCATATTTTTTCACCATATGCAGCATTTGGTCAATGCTGAGCTCCCAGCCTTCTTCCCGCTGGGCATACAGGCGGCTGTACGAACAGAAATTGCAGCTGAATACACAAACATTGGTGGGTTCGATATGAAAATTCCTGTTAAAGAAAACTTTATTGCCATGCAGTTTTTCTTTTATTTCATTGGCAAGCCGGCCCACAAATCCGAGGCTGGCTTTTTCAAAAAGCAATAAACAATCTTCGTCAGTGATGCGCTGCCCGGCTTTTACTTTATCGGCTACTTGTTGCAGGCCTGCAGAAATGTCCGTTGTGGTGATCATAGTAGTATTAATTACAAATGCAAAGTTACTGAGTACAAAGTTGACAACTTTAAAAAATCCTTATCTTCATTTCACTTAATAAGGCTATATGAATTTAAAACTCAGGTTAACGGTTCTCAGCTTTTTACAGTTTTTCGTATGGGGAGCCTGGCTTATTACCATTGCTACTTATTTTTTCTCTAATAATATGGGGACAGGAGCCCAGTTTGGTGCCATCTTTTCAACGCTGGCCTTATCTTCCTTATTTATGCCTGCGCTTACGGGTATTATCGCAGATAAGTGGTTAAATGCTGAGCGATTGTATGGCGTCTTGCATATCTTATATGGTGCAGTGTTGCTTTATGTGCCACAGGTAAAGGATGCAGATGCACTTTATTATGTAATCCTGGTAGCCATGATCTTCTATATGCCTACCATTTCCTTGTCCAATTCGATCTCTTATACTATACTAAAGAAGAATAATTATGATGTGGTAAAAGTTTTTCCGCCAATAAGGGTTTGGGGAACTATTG
>CAZTKV010000317.1:0-2449 GCA_964614285.1 uncultured Chitinophaga sp.
CACCACAAAACCGTGCAGCAATGCCTGGTGCAGACTTCAGTAAATGGCAGACTCCTGAGTTTATAGCAAATAATATTTTTGACAATTATATCGCTGCTACAACGGGTGAGTCAGTTATTATTTTATAATACTGACACACTCTGTTGATTCAGCAAGGAGTAATTTCTATTCAACTACTAAACGAATTTGTTCTGCTGCTGTCACACTCCGGTCATTTTTTTGCTTAAATCCGCACAAGATGGAATTCCGTAGTTATTTTTTAAAGGATTATTTTTTGGCAGGACTTTTGCAAAACTGCAACAAACAAAACAATCGATATGAAAACTAAGATCATTGCAGCAGCAATTCTTCTTATCACAGGAGTATCAGTACATGGACAGATATTCCGTGGGGGTGTCAACCTGGCTAATATCAGTGTAACCAATGATGGTGATATAGATGATAATAAAATGCTCACCAGTTTCCAGGTGGGGGTCACTGGTAATGTTAAGATACTCCCGATGTTGTTTTTTCAACCCGGGGTGATTCTTACCGGGAAAGGCTCTAAAACACAGGCAGGTGAAACCACCGATGCGACCTATTTCAGGGCTACTTCCAATCCTTATTATATAGAGATACCGGCCAATTTTGTTTTGAAAACACCGACCGGCCCCATTAAATTATTTGCTGGTGCCGGCCCCTATATTGCTATCGGGGTAGCGGGAAAAAATAAAGTGAATGGCAAATTCCTCGGCACTTCTTTCAGCAGTGAAGAAAAAATTGAATGGTCCGATGACGATCCCTCTACGCTGGATTATGAAGAAGGAGCCGGTTATGGTATCATGAAAAGATTTGATTACGGATTGAACGGAACAGCCGGTATCGAAATGAGCAGATCCGTATTATCTGTTCATTATGGCCATGGATTGGCCAAGCTGCAAAGTGGCAGCAACAGCAGTGCCGATGATAAAAATAAACACCGTGTCTTCAGTATTACGCTGGGATTGAAATTATAATACTGATCCTTGCCCCGGTTCGTTGCTTCAGCAAAGTGCCGGGGTGAGGTTGCCTTTCATTCAGTATCTTGCAGCCCGTTTCAATCGAAGCATATGAAGTACATGAAATGGATAGGGCTGGCGGCCGCTGTCTTACTAATTGTCTCCTGTTTTACTCCCTGGGTCATTATTGCATCACAAAATATTGTAGTGAGCGGGGTGGATGCCACCGGTACCAATTATGGGAAGCCCGGTTATATACATTTAGTACTCGTCATTTTCTTTATTGTCTTCACCCTGGTGCCCCGGCTCTGGGCCAAAAGGGCCAACCTGCTGGTGGTGGCGCTCAACAGTGCCTGGATGCTCCGCAATTTTTTAGTGATCGCTACCTGTAAAGCGGGGGAGTGCCCCGAAAGAGAAACCGGGTTGTACCTGATGATGATAGCCTCGCTGCTCATGCTTTTATCGGCCCTTTTCCCGGATATAAAGGTCAGCAGTCAGCAGGATAATTGATCTTTTCAGGGCTTCTCCGGGGGTGAATTTCATCATCTTTTCATAACAGCATTATTTGGGTCTAAGTTCTTAACTTTAATTTCTCCAATCCTTCCGAAATGCCTTCCTTACCTCAAAGCGAACAGGCATTTAATACACTTATCTTATGCGGAAGGGTTGTTCATTATTTTTTCTTTTACTGTTTTCGCTTGCAGGGTATAACCAGTATATATTAACGGGATTGAACTACTCGCAGGATTTTAATTCATTAGCTAGTTCAGGAACATCTGCTGCATTACCTGCTGGTTGGTATTTCTTAGAGACAGGTGTAAATTCAAATGCAACATACTCTGCAGGAACCGGTTCAAGCAATACAGGCGATACATATAGTTTTGGTTCGGCTGCCTCAACCGATAGGGCATTAGGTGGTTTACAATCATCCAATATCTTACCTCTATTCGGTTTTTGGATGATTAATAATACCGGTAACGCTATTAATACAATTATAGTTAGCTATACAGGTGAACAATGGCGATTAGGTAGTACAGGCAGAACTGACCGGTTAAGTTTTGAATATAGTCTGAATGCAACAGCTCTTGATGATGTCAATGGCACATGGACTCCTTTGGGAGCATTAGATTTTGCTGCTCCCAATAGCACAGGTACAATTGGGCCATTGGATGGTAATCTGCCTGCTAACAGGGCACCAGTAGGTACAGTCATAAATGGTTTGAATATTCCAGTTGGGGCCACAATTTTTTTCAGATGGATTGACTTCAATGCTACTAATGCAGATGATGGCTTAAGCATTGATGATCTTAATTTAGTTATCACAACAGCTATTCCTGCCAGTACTGATCATTACCGAACCATTGGCACAGGGGTTTGGAGTAATCCTTCTGTGTGGGAAACATCTGTTACAGGGGGAGATCCATGGGTAGCGGCCATCGTTCCTCCTACTTCTGCAGCCAATACAATTACAA
>CAZTKV010000318.1:0-2431 GCA_964614285.1 uncultured Chitinophaga sp.
CCAGTTCAAACCGGGCATATTTGCTGATCTCTTTGGTGATCTTTTTATCAAACAACCAGTCTGCCGAACCAAGCAGCACATTTCTTGACTTGATATCAAAATCAATATTTGTTACCTCGATGATCCTGTTGACTGTATCATAAACTGGTTTGCCAACGAGATAAACAATACCATTATTGGTGCCCGAAAAGTTGATCCGGATGATCAGCTTCTCAAATCCACCGCCATAAATTTTGCAACTGTCAATAATGAATTTCTTTTTTACAAAGGCTTTTTTAAAATCGAATTGTTTGCCGGCTACCTGTTCGTTCATCAGCTGGCTGAGGGAATCATAACTCAATACGGCATCCAGGAAAATCGAAAATCCGTCTTTGCCGGCAGCATTGCTGATATGGGGTACCCAGGAACTTTCTTCCACCGGTTTTTCAAAACTGATAACAGGTTTGGCAGATAATCCCAATACTACATTCAGCGAATCATTTTGTGTATACAGCCGGTTGATATGAACACCCTTCGGATTGATCTTCAGCCAGCCAAGCCCGTAAATTCCATATACCTTATTCAGCTGATCCCACACTTTTTGAAATTGTGGTTTCAGATCGGTAGAACTGTAACTTTTGTCCAGGTCTTTCTTGGCAGCATCAAGCTCTGCCACCAATCCCTTCATTACCTGGTTGGTAATATTCTGACCCCAGAAGCATACTTCACATTTATCCAATGGTTGCGGTTCATTTCTTTTAATGTCCAGCTTTACCTTATAGTTGGTCATCAGGGTGAGTGTGTTGCTGAATGATACATTCACTTTTCGTTCTGGTTCATCAAAACCACAACGGCAGGGTGGTGTCCAGGGAGAAAGTATTACCCCGTTGGCACAGACCCTGGTGGAACCAATGATTTTATAGTAACCGGTAAAACCAAGATTCAGCGACATGCCTGTTGCTTTCATTTGCAGTTTACTCCTGCGGAAGCTGTATTTATAACGGGTATCACAACCAACCTGCACCCAGCCATCCGGGTAGCCCGGGGAAGTAAACAGTGTATCTACACTTTTCTCGGCCATGGCATAGACAGGCTTCAGGTCTATCTGTATCGGAATATTAATTTCAGAATCGGGCAATGAATCCAGTTTGAAATTGCCGGGCGACAGATCAGGATTAGCCGGATTTATTTTCTGTGAATAGGATGAAACAACAGTAAACAGGCAGATTAAAATAAGAATTTCTTTTCCTTTCATGCTGAACATTGACGATCAAAAATAGCTAAAGAATGGAAAAGGAAATGTGAAGATATACTTACATATTCCTGGGATTTTTCCATTGCTTGCCAAGCCTTTCTACTGTTCCTTTTATCCGTTCCACTCTTGTTTCTTCCCTTTTTGCCGTCACTATCCATTCAATGTATTCTTTCTTATTGGTAAAAGAAAGAGTGTCAAAATAAGCGGCTTCCTTTTTATTCTTCTTTAGTGCTGCAGCCAGGTCAACGGGCAGTTTTATTTCTTTGGTCTTGGGATTTACCCAGTTGAATATCTCCCTCACTTTGGGTTTGGCTTCTTTCTTTTTATCAGCTTCTGTTTTCGCACGGAAACCAAACACACTCCAGGTGTCGTTGAATGAGATCAGGCTGATCCAGGTAAGCTTATCGCTTTCAGCCAGCAAACAATCCCAGCCTTTATCTCTCGTAAGATCGGTTTGTATTTTTGAACTAACTTTTGGATAATAAACCCACACCGTCCCTTCTGGTTTTACCAGTTTCATCACTTTGCTCATCTCTTTTTCTAATTGAGCTTTACTCATTACAAACCAGTGCACCTGGTCGTACTCTTTGCCACTGTCTGTTATCTTCACCCCGGCAGGCAGGCCCTGTAATCCTTTTTTAAAATCAACAGGTGCATGCAATGTAAGCAAGGTGAAGTGGGGTTTAATCCTGAGCTTCTCAGCTATTGAAGCAGCCATGCTGAATCTTTTATCAGCAAATGTAAGATTCTGGTCATACAGGTTTCTTTAAACTTGTTTTTCATAAATACCCGGGAATAATGGAACTTTAGAATCTAAACTTCAGGTTATGAAAACATTGTTAGCCTTCCTGTTTTGCTCACTTTTATTTATACCATTTACATCAACAGCCCAAAATGAGCCCTCACCGGAAGCAGAGGCATTCTATAAAAAGGCGATGGCAGAGATAAATGCAAAGCATGTAAGATGGATAAAAACTACTGCAGCAGAAGTGAACGAAAAAAAGCTGTCTGAGGCAGATGTAATGACCCGGTCAAAATCTTACGGCGCATTGGGTAATATGAATGGCCAGGACATTGAGGCAATTGCTTTTCTTGTGCTGATGCAGGCTTCCAAAAGTGCACAGGAAGACCTGAAAGCAATAATGGCAAAAGTAAAATCCATCAATAACCAGAAAGCACAGCAAAGGGCACTGCTTG
>CAZTKV010000319.1:0-2426 GCA_964614285.1 uncultured Chitinophaga sp.
AGCAAGAAAGAAGTGGAAAACTCATATGAATCACCGGACAGTATTAATGCGATTGACTGGAACCTGAAAACTGAAAATAAAGAAGTATTTGATTATATAAAAGACTTAATAAAACTCAGAAAAGTTCATCCGGCATTCAGGATGATGGACTCGGGTAAAATAAGAAAGCATATTCGTTTTGATGATGATATGCTCCCGGGTATCATTTCCTATTCAATAAATGGATGGGCAAATGGAGACGCCTGGAAAAAAATAAGGCTGATATTTAATGGCACAGGTAAGGAACAAAAAATGTTAACTTCTGGCAGCTGGCGCTATTATATCCGGAATAATAAATTTGAAAAAGACAAGAAAGAATATTTAATGCCAAACCTGGCATTAGCTCCTTACAGCTGCACTATTTTATATGAAAAATAGTTAGTGTACGGGTTTTGTATCAACTACTTCAATCTCAAAAATAAGAATACTGTTTGGTGGGATTTTTGAAGCTCTTGTTCGGATAGAGTAGGCGTGGGCAGAAGGGATAACAATTTTTATTCTACTACCAACTTTACATAAAGGCAAGCCGATCTGCCAGCCCTTTGTCAGCCTGTTTAGCGGGAAGGTGGCGGGTTTATCTTTTGTCTGATCAAATACAGAACCATCGTTGAAAAGAGAACCCTTGTAATGGATAACCACCGTATCTGTTGCATTAACCTGCCGGCCGGTTCCTTCTTTCAGTAGTACATAATAAATTCCCTGGTATTCGTTTATTGCATCGGTCTTTCCCGCTTCAATTGCCTCTTTGATCATTGTTAGCTCCTTTTCCTGTTGAGCTATGCTGTCAATATGTGACGTAACATTTACAAGGGGAGTTTTGGCATTTTCATCTTTCAGGCTTTTCCATGAGCCATTTCTGCGTTGCACAAATACTTCTCCAGTCTGTACTTTTAATACAGGTGCATTCTTTCGAAGCCCGGTTGAATAAAATAATGCTGGCTTTTTAATGCTTTCCCATTGACCTTCTATTTTACAAGTACCGATCAGCTTCCATTTGGTCTCTATGGGAAGCCATATATAACCAGAATACAGAACAAAATTTCCGGCAGAGTCCTGGGCAATAGAGATCAGTAACTTATAATTGACACCTGTTTTCCAGTCATATTTCCATTCCAGTTCATCTTTCTCTGTTTCTACCTGCAAGCCAGTGGCCATTATTTTTGACGATTCAGGGAATGAAAATGTTATTTCCTTTTCTTTTTTGCCTGATTCGATAGAAAGAGAAACAAGATCAGTTTTAATACCGGCTGCCACTTCTTTCTTTGCGTTCACAGCATCTACTCTTATTTCTGCCATGAACTGGATAGCTTTTAGTGTATCGGGTAAATTGTATGAGATTGTAGAGTCGGTATCAGCAGCATTACTTATAATAAACGAAAAAAGAAGTAAGCCACTCAGAAAAATATTTTTCATTTGATCAATTTGTTAGTTTGTCAATGCATATACTGCAAAACTTGCCAGCCAGTGTTCACCACCATAACTGCCGCTCACTACATGTGGTAAGGCAGTCGCCAGGTGATTAATCGCTGATCGCAGTAATTGTTTTTTTAGTGGATCTTTCGAAGAAAGGGTGGAAGCTAGTCCTTTCATACACCAGCTGCGGCTGAAACAAAGCCCGTCAAGGTGAACAATCTGCAGGTCGTTTCTATCAGAAACCACAGGTAATATCGACAGATGTTGTAAACTTTTACTGGTAAAGAAATTTTTTCTCCATTCCAAAAAAGCTGCAGGGGTTAAAACCCTTCTCATAAGGTCGGCTTCTTCTAAACTGGGAGAAAGAAAATCAGCCCCGTTGGGTTCCCATATTGCTGGTGCATTTTTATCTTTCAGGTAAATATTCTTGGCCGATTCGATAATAGCCTTTTCAAATACTGCATGTTTTGCAGTTCTTGCATAATCCAGTGCAAACACCAGCCCAAAAGCTGTATTGGGATGTACACCCGTACGGTTGGGGTAAGTTTGCTTAGGCAAAAAATTCATCCACAATTCTAGTACTTTTTTTGTCAAAGGCTGTAATGCAGCATGCCATCTTTTCCCATCTATATCATCCCAGTTCATCAATTCTTCATCCAGTTTCAACAGCCATGCCCAGCCATAAGTACGTTCCCAACTTTTGGCAAGTGGAATATCAAAATATTTTACTTCTTCCAGAATATTCTCTATTGTTATTGTTTTATTTATCCCTTTACGTATTGCATTTGCTTCTGGCAATTCAGGAAATAGTTTTAATAGTTTAATAAGCATCCAGTGTCCGTGCACAGAGGAATGCCAGTCGAAACAACCATAGAAAGCCGGATGCAACTGTGAGGGCAATAATACATGGTCACTGCTGCTATTTGAAGTATGGTTGGTTTTATTTGGAAACTCCTGTTGAATACACTTTAAAG
>CAZTKV010000320.1:0-2418 GCA_964614285.1 uncultured Chitinophaga sp.
AGAGCCTTATCGTTAAAAGACAGCCCTTTATTCTGGATCAGCAGCGGCGTTTTAATATATGTATCAGCATCTATTCCCTTTATGAGTACAGGAGATATTCTTTATCAAATCGAAAAAAAATTATACACTTCCTTCTTTTCTGTTCATTATTACTCATTAGGGCTACTCTTCCTGGCCTTATCAAAGGCGTTATCACTCAATAAACAACTTACTGAATGAGTTTAATAATTTTATTATCGACACTCCTTATAATATTGATGTCCGCCTTCATCATCTTTATTAGTTTCCTGCAACGGAGGAGGCAAATAATTTATTTAGAAAAAATTAATAAAATACAAACGGATTATGAAAAAAATATTACCCAGGCCCAGTTAGAAATACAAGAACAAACATTTCAGCATATATCCCGTGAAATACATGACAATATCACCCTTTCCCTTACCCTCTCTAAGCTTAACCTGCATACACTGGACCGGAACAATCCCCAAAATAATGGGGAGAAATTGGATAATGCCATTGAACTGATCACCCGTTCTATTGCTGAACTGAGCGATATTTCCAAAAGCCTGAATGCCGACATCATTATCCAGCATGGCCTGCTGAAAGCGGTGGAAGAGGAAATACAACGTATCCGGCAGGCAGGTTTATTCACTATACAGTATGAGCTGACAGGCGACCCCGTATATATGGAAAGCCGCAAAGAACTGATCATTTTCCGCATCATCCAGGAGGCATTTAATAATATCATCAAACATGCAGGGGCCACCGAAGCAGGGCTTATCCTGCATTATAATACCAAAACACTGCATATCTCTGTTTCAGATAACGGAAACGGGTTTGATAAAGAACTTATAACGGCTAATACAAATGGCGGGCAGGCCGGGCTGAAGAATATGGCTACAAGGGTTACCATGCTGAAAGGAGAAATGAAAACCAGCAGCCAGCCCGGCAAAGGAACCATACTTTCATTCTCAATACCTTTTGAATAACGATGAAAACAGATTCCATTTTTAAAATAGCGATGGCCGATGACCATATACTGCTGCGTACAGCATTGGCTACATTAATTGACGGGTTTGGTAACTGTAAGGTCATCCACCAGTCTTCCAATGGAAAAGAACTCACTGATCATATCCTTGCCGGGGCTGTGCCGGATGTGGTGCTGCTGGATCTTAATATGCCGGAGATGGATGGTTTTGATACTGCTGTATGGCTGCAGCATAAATATCCCGGCATACATGTGCTGATGCTTACGATGTACGATTCCGAACTGTCACTGATCAGGCTCCTCCAGGCCGGGGTAAAAGGTTTTTTGAAAAAAGACATTCATCCGTCAGAATTAAAATTTGCCATCCAGTCTGTGATGCAAAGCGGTTATTATTATTCTAACCAGACAACAGGCAAACTGGCAAACCTCTTCCGGCAAACCCCGGGTGGCAATTCGGGTTTGCAAAAAAATTTGCTGACCGACCAGGAATCAGAGTTCCTCAAACTGGCCTGCACCGACCTTACCTATAAGGAAGTGGCGCAGAAAATGGGGTTGAATCCCCGGTCGGTGGATACTCTCCGTGATCAGTTGTTTGTAAAACTGGATGTGAAGAGCAGGGTGGGTCTTGCTATGGTCGCTATCAGGCACGGTATTGTTACTTTTTAGGATGGCCTGTTAAAATGAGGTATACATCACAATTCAGGTATTCTCCAATCCTTTGCAGCACCCTCTCTACGTTATTCATTACTTCATCATTGCTGAACCTGATTACCACTATTCCCAATGCGGCAAGAACATCTGTCCTTGCCTTGTCATATTGCCTGCTCCTTTCACTATTGTGTATGGCTCCGTCAACTTCAATAGCAAGCTTAGATTCATGACAATAAAAATCAAGTATATAATTGGCGATAGCATGCTGGCGCCTGAATTTTTTGCCTATCAACTGGCGGTTCCGCAAATAAGGCCAAAGTTTTTTCTCAGCTTCCGTTTCTGTACGACGCAATTGCCGGGCATTTTTAAAGGTTGAAGGCTTAGCCCCCTTGTGCAGGTTCTCTGTGTAATCATCAGAACTACTCATATCCTAAAATAAAACTTTTGCGGAAGAGACAGAAAGAGATTTGCCCCACCCCCGTCAGCTATCAAATTATAAGAAAATGCCCGTCCACCCCTCTCCACATAGAGAGGGGGTAAAACAAAGCCGAAACCTGATGACTGTTTCAATCAAATGGGCAATCCCGTTCACTCCTCTCCGGATGGAGAGGGGACGAAACAATGCTCAACCGGCATGATTGAATCAAGGGGGTGAGGTATTATCGTAGATTTTCACTTTCCCCATCGTACAATTTCATTTACACCCGGCAACTCTACTATACAGTCCGTAAATACCGAAGGGCTGAAATGCCGCAGTATTGCTCTTGTGCACACAAGAG
>CAZTKV010000321.1:0-2400 GCA_964614285.1 uncultured Chitinophaga sp.
GGTGATTCAACTAGTTTTTTTTTACTTATACCTGATGCATCCGTTGTTAATTCAATAGCCTGCTGCAGGTAACAGAGCTTGATCAGTGTTAATTCAACATGCAATCTTTTGTTTCTTGCTGCTTTATAATTTATCTCTGCTTCATTCAAAATGTTCAAAGCGCTTATAAGAAGAGCCGGTGATACAGATTTGGCTGTTTCTATGTATTTGTCCTTAAAGCTTTCGACCACTTCCAGCAGAACTGCTGCTTTTTCATCTTTGCATACCAGCAGGTTGCGGATAAATTCTGCAAAACCATTTAATACGAGGTCACCTTCAAATCCTTTCCGGTTAACATCATCATAAAGCAGCATAGCGCCGGAAAGATCCTGTTTCTCCATACAACCTAGCAACTTAAAATAATACTCTGCATCCAGTATGTTCAGGTGTTCCAGTGTATTTGTATAATTCAGTTCGCCATTGGTAAAACTTACTATTTTGTCAAGTATACTCAATGCATCCCGCATACAACCCTCACTTTTCTGTGCAATGATTTGGAGTGCCGCTTTTTCTGCTTTTATTTCTTCTTTTTCACATATTTCTTCCAGGTGCTGAACTGTATCGTTAGTAGTGATGCGTTTGAAATCAAAGATCTGACAACGGCTGAGAATGGTGGGCAGTATCTTGTGTTTCTCCGTGGTTGCCAGAATAAAGATTGCATAAGGCGGAGGTTCTTCCAGTGTCTTTAAAAAAGCATTGAAAGCAGAAGAGCTCAGCATATGAACCTCGTCTATCACATACACTTTGTATTTGCCTGTTTGAGGAACAAAACGAACCTGGTCAACCAGGTCACGGATATTATCCACTGAATTATTAGAAGCCGCATCCAGTTCAAAATAATTCATCGAAGCGCCATCATTAAAAGAAATACAGCTTTGGCATTTATCACAGGCTTCACCGTCTTTGGTAGGTTTCTCACAGTTAATGGTCTTGGCCAATATCCTTGCACAGGTGGTTTTGCCCACTCCTCTTGGCCCGCAAAAAAGAAATGCATGAGCCAGTTGCTGGTGCTTTATCGCATTTTTTAATGTGGTGGTTATATGCGACTGCCCCACCACTGTATCAAAAGTCTGTGGTCTGTATTTTCTGGCCGAAACGATGAATTTATCCATACCGCCTGCAATTTAAGAAACCCGGCTTAGCTGCCCGAAAAAGGATAATTGTTGTGTATAAGTTTTATGAAAGAACAGGGTGCGGCTTGAATTCTTTTGTCCTGTCAAACAAATAGCGGTAAGTGGTCAGTTTGCGGGTACGAAAGGTGTCGCCAAAATTTTCTGCCACATTTATCATTTTAGGGTTGAACTCGCCGATCCACTGCATCTCGTATTCTTCGTATTTCTGCATAGGCTGAACAACCAGTTTTGCTTCGTTGATCATATAGGCGTCAACACCGGTACCCTGGAACTCAGGTACAACCCCAAAGACAAGTCCGGTAAACCGGTTGTTTTTCTTTGTTTTTTTTATCCAGAGGAATTTTAATTTATGCCAAAGGTCAAATTTACCATTCAGGTATTTGAACCACTGGTTCAGATCGGGCAGATTGATGAAAATGGCGATCGGGTCATTGTGGTGGTATATGAACCAGACAATTTTTTCATCCATTACAGGTTTCATTTTTTTGAACATTGACAGCACCTGTTCTTTCTTTAATTCTTTCAATCCGCCATGCCCTGCCCACGCCTTATTATAAACGATTGTAAAGTCAGCAGCAAATTTTTCCAGTTGGTTCTTTTTAATATAGCTGGATGAAAAAGCAGGATCTTTGGCTATCTGGGCATGCCTGTCCAGTATTTTTTTACTCACTTCTTTTCGTGGATCCAGGCCAAAACAAATCTGGTTGAAAAAACATTTGAAACCATAATTTTCAAACAACTCTTTGTAATAGGGCTTGTTATAGTTAAGACAATAGGGGGGAGGTTGAAAACCCTCAACTAACAGTCCCCACCAGCGGTCTCTTTCTCCAAAATTAATGGGCCCATCCATTGCCTGCATTCCTTTTTGTATCAGCCAGTGTTTGGCTACATCAAATAACATATCGGCGGCCGCCTGGTTGTTGATGCAGTCAAAAAAACCAATACCACCCACAGGTACATCATCCCCTTTATTTTTATATTTCTTATTGGTAAAGGCAGCAATTCTCCCGATAAGCTTTCCGTCATTGTCTTTTAATATCCATCTCACCGCTTCTCCAAAACGAAAAGTCTTGTTTTTTTTAGGATCAAACACATCATTGATGTCTTTGTCCAATGGCCTTATATAATTGGGGTCGTTTTTATTGATCTCAGCATTTACCCGGATAAATTCTTTGGCAAGTCGTGTAGTGGTGACTTCTGTCAATTGCATAATGCAAATGTAGGAAAG
>CAZTKV010000322.1:0-2386 GCA_964614285.1 uncultured Chitinophaga sp.
TCGTGGAAATCCTGGAGGCAGCAAAACTATCGGCCAAAAAAGGGAAGACAATACAGCTAAAATAGATTCAATGGGACTTGCATTTAAATAGTTGGGCCACTACAAATCAGAATACAGGTTGATTTGTGTATGTATTGAATTGGGAAATGAGTTTAACGGGCTATTGTACTGAAAACTGTATTTTAATAAAATGTACATAACTGCTAACAAGAACATAGCCATTCTCTGTAACCCGCTTGCAGGAGTTGGCAAAGCCGTAATACTGGCGCATCAAATTGCAAAAGAACTTTCTAAGCAACAGGTCAGTCATACTTTACTGGTTGAAACCTGGCCTGCCAGTTTTGATGAATTTACAGATATCTGGATAGCCGGTGGTGATGGGACGCTGAACTATTTTATCAATCATTACCAGGATATACAACTTCCGCTGGTGATCTTCAATGGTGGTACCGGAAATGATTTTCATTGGTTACTCTATGGTAATAAAACAATGGAAGAACAGTTACGGATTGCATTGCATGAAAACCCCAGGCCAATAGATATCGGTAAATGTAATGGCCGTTATTTTATCAATGGGGCCGGTATCGGTTTTGAGGGCGAAGTAACAAGAGCTTTAACCGGGAAGAAAAAAATGCCTGGCAAAACATCGTTCCTGCTCACCATCCTTTCAAAAATATTCAGCTACCGCTGCAAAGAGTATGCTGTTCAATCAGCAGAATATAGTTGTCGGGACAGAAAACTATTGATCGATATCAGTAATGGTAGACGGGCCGGTGGCGGTTTTCATATTGCTCCGGAAGCAAGGGCCGATGATGGATGGTTTGATGTGGTGATGGCCAATGCGCTTACCCCGTTACAGCGGCTCCGTTATTTACCGGTTATAGAAAAGGGGAAACACCTGCAGCTTTCTTTTATCCGGCATTTTCATACAATGAAGATCATTATAGAAAGTGATTCATTAATGCAATACCACCTGGATGGGGAATATTATACAGATAAGAAAATAGAGGCAGAAATAATACCTGCAAAACTATCATTCAGGTATTGAAAAGTACTGAACGGTATGCCACGCTGCTGTACAAAAGCCGGTGATATATGATTTAACCCCAGTATTATTTAAACGGGGCAGATGCCTGTAACCTTTTCATTGGCTGTTACGTCTGGGTAAAATCAGCAGTCTGGTATAAATGGTTTATAACCGTTTATCAAATTCTGTTGTACTTCCCTGCCTGAATAATATAACTTCAAAAAAACTCAGCCATGAAAAAGTTCTTCCTGTTTGTTTGCTGTGCCATTTTAATTGTTTCGGTTCATTCGCAGGATGGCCACCCGGTAATTGCCTCCTCCTCTAAAATTGCGATAGAGAAACTGACTGCCGCCGACTGGCAGCATGATCTTCGTTTACTGCAGCAGATTGTACATAAGGAGTATTCTTTTTTATTCAAAAAAGTGACAGCCACAGAATTTGATGGAGAAGTAGAGAAGCTTTATAAGTCAATACCGGGAATGAAAGATCATGAAAGGGTGGCAGGGCTAGCCCGTATAGTGTCTTTGTTTAAATATGGTCATACAGATATCGGGTGGAGACAAAGCCCTGTTAAATACCATGTGGCACCAGTAAATTTTTATTGGTTCAGTGATGGTATGTACGTTGAAGGAGCAGATAAAGAGTATGCAATAATTGTTGGCGCTAAATTGGTGAAGGTGGAAGGAGTGCCGGTGCAGAAAGCACTGGAGGCAATAAAGCCATTGGTGCCTGTTGAAAATGATCAGTACTTTAAAGGGTACGGGTTGGATTTTCTTACTATCCCTGAAGCACTGCATGCGCAGGGTGTGGCTAAAGAATTAAAATCAACCATCACTTATACATTTGAGAAAGATGGAAAGACGTTTGAACAAAATGTAATAACCAGGGAGGCATTCCGCATGCCCCGTACTTATGGGTTTGTATCGAAGGGTTCTGGCTGGATGACCGTAAGAGATACAACCGCTACTCCCCATTACCTGAAAAACCTGGATAAGAATTATTATTATGAATACCTGCCGGAAAGTAAAACCGTATATGTGAGGCAAAGCCAGGTATTGGATGATAAGACTGAGTCTATTGCAGCATTTTATAAAAGGGTATTTGAGTTCATTGAAAAAAGCGATGTTGATAAACTGGTACTCGATGTTCGCCTGAATGGAGGGGGGAATAATTATAAGAATAAACCCATCGTTACAGGTATTATAGAAAATAAAAAGATCAACAAGCCTGGAAAATTATTTGTTATCATTGGCCGCCGTACTTTTTCTGCGTGCCAAAACCTGGTGAACGAACTCAGCAATTACACCAATGCTTTATTTGTAGGAGAACCTACAGCTGAGAATATCAATTTTTATGGTG
>CAZTKV010000323.1:0-2353 GCA_964614285.1 uncultured Chitinophaga sp.
TTTTTACATACCCGCCCGGTTTTACTCCCAGTTCCGTAATAGAATCACCAAAGAAGATGACGTTGGTTTTCTTTTGCGCAGTAAATGCCATACCAAGAACAACCAGAATAACAAGTGATAATACCTTTTTCATAGTAAAAAATTAGTATTGCAATATATAACAAAAGCATCCTGAAAAATCAGGATGCTTTTACAATCGAAGTAGTTGTACCCGGCTATTTTTTCACTTCTTCTTTAGAAACGGACAAATGCTTAGCAAAAAATTTCTCCATTGCTTTATAAAAATCGATTGAATTTTTTTCATTGGCAAATCCATGCCCTTCATCATCTTTGACCATATACTCCACTTCAATACCTCTTTTCTTCAGTGCTTCTACCATCTGGTCGCTTTCAGCTTTATTTACACGGGGATCATTTGCCCCCTGCGCAATAAACAAGGGTGCTTTTATCTTATCAGCATGAAAAGCAGGAGAAACTTCTGCCAGCAATGCACTGTCTTTTACGGGATCACCTACTAACTCATAAAACATGGCCTTGTAAGGCTCCCAGTAAGGCGGAATTGTTCTCATAAAGGTGAACATATTGGAAACGCCAACATAATCAACGGCACAACAATAAAGATCAGGAGTAAAAGCAACTCCGGCCAATGTTGCATAACCGCCATAGCTGCCTCCATAAATAGCAACCCGTTTCCGATCGGCTATACCTTCTGAGATCAGCCATTGTACTCCATCTGTAATATCATCCTGCATTTTTTTGCCCCACTCTTTAGCTCCTTTCAGCCAAAATTCTTTCCCATATCCGGTAGAACCACGAAAATTCATCTGCAAAACCGCATAGCCCCGGTTAGCCAGAAATTGTGCTTCGCCATTATAGCCCCAGCTATCCCTGAACCAGGGACCGCCATGCGGATTGATTACCACCGGCAGATTCTTTGCCACTATTCCTTTTGGCAAAGTAAGATAACCATGGATGGTCAGGCCATCGCGGGATTTGTATTCAATTGGTTTTCTTTCAGCCATATCCTCTTCTTTCAACCAGGGAAACGCATCTGACAGAAACTTTGTTTCACCTGTTTTTTTATCATAGAAGTAATATTTAGCAGCCAGTTTGTCATTTCCGGTCCAAACCACAAATTTGTCTTCAGCATCATTATTCCCATACAAGCCTACTTCGTACCCCTTAAATTTTGTCTGCATTTTTCTGTACTCAGATTCAGCTTCTTTGTCCAAAAAATGAAACTCAGTTTTCCATGAAGTATAATTTACCGACTCAAGTACTTTCCTGCGGGGCGACCAGGAAAGTCCATTGACGTCATAATCGGGATTACTGTAAATTTCCCTTATTTCCTTTTTGACAGTAAGGTCATACTCCACTATAGCAGTTTTATCTCTTCCAATATTTGAAGTGGCATAAATATTCTTATTATCAAATGAGAAAATCTGTATTCCGAAATTATCCTTATACGTTGTAGTCAGCAACGAATCAAAAGGCGCAGCCTCAGTGGCACGATGATAGAAAGTGGTATTCACTCCATCGGTCTTTGTGGCAATCCTGATTAACCCTGTGTGATCTGTGTACCAGCCATCGTAGTTCTTATCATTCTTGTAAAGTACTTTTATTTCTCCTGTTTCTATATTAATGCTATAAGGATCGAAGAACCGTGGATCCCTTTTATTCATTTGTATCATCACCTCTTTTTCTTTTCCCGGAACATACCTCAAATCATCTAATATCATAGTACGTACCTTGGGGAAAGGAGTTAGTGGCTTTAAACCCTTTCCATCCAACCCAACGGAAAAAAGCTGAAAATTCTCATCGCCACCAATATCCTGCAGATATAAGATCCTGTTTCCCTTCCACTGGTAATCGTATATATTACGAACAGAATCATTAGTAACAGGAATGGCTGTTGTATCTGTAATTTTCCGTACAAATACATTAGTATGTCCTTTATGCGGAGATAGATAAGAAATGTACTCCCCGTCAGGAGAAATGCTCCAGCTAAAGTTTTCAGGATTTTTGAAAAAGTTTTCTACCGGGATTACCGGGGGCTTATCTTCTTTTGCAACTTTTGATTTACATGCGGCAAAAAGTAACATTCCTAAAACTGTAACTGACAGTAAACGTTGTTGAAAAAATTTCATGAGATTTTGTTTAAAGTTATTAAATGACCGGGCAGGGATAGTGTGTTACAAAAGGCCGGAAGAATGGATAACTAAGGTAGTCCTTTAAAAAACAAAAAAGCATTCCGAAAACCGAAATGCTCTCCTTATTTTAAACAAAAAATATCATTCTACATCCACCTGCTTCTTTATCACTGAACCATCACTGGCCTCGGGCAGGTATTTTC
>CAZTKV010000324.1:0-2350 GCA_964614285.1 uncultured Chitinophaga sp.
AGGATTATAACGGCCAGACCTACTGGGCAAGCGTCAACCTGAAATCTTTTTTCCCGAAAACAAAATTACCTGGCTGGCTTAGCGTATCTGTGGGATATGGTGCCGAAGGCATGTTTGGCGGCGAAGAGAATATTGCAACAGATGAAAACGGAACTATACTATTCGACAGAAGAGATATAAAACGTTACCGTCAATGGTACCTGGCTCCGGATATCGACCTGAGCAAAATAAAGACTAATAAGAAAGGAATCAAATTCATACTTACGGTACTTAGTGCTTTTAAATTCCCCGCTCCCTCCCTGGAATTTTCTAATGGTAAGTTCAGTGTGAATGCACTGCATTTCTGACCAATTACATGAATTGATGTAAATTAGCTCTTCCGTCATTTTAATACTTAAATTAATTTTGACATATATGAAAAAAATATACCCTCTTGTATTCATGCTGACAGTAGTTTTTTTGATAACTGGTTGCAGCAAAGACAATGATAATAATACACCACCTGCAGATAGTCCTTCTGTTATCACCATCACTACCCCTCCTGCTGGAACCATATTTATTAACGGAAGTACCCTGCAGGTCAGAGGTAATGTAACAGATAATAATGCCCTTTCCAGTGCCAGGATCGAAATAAGGAATACCACCAGCAATGCTATACTATACCAGCAGAATCAATCTACCGGAAATGTTCTTTACTACGACCTGAACTGGAACTGGACCGTAACCGGTATCACCTCGACTGTAAATGCAATGATCAAGATCACTGTTACAGACAGGTATAATTACCAGGTTACAAAAGAAGTGGCAGTGGTACTGGTTGATTAAATATGCAAGCCGGCATTTTTTCAACAATTCGTATTATTCATTACTGCATCCCGTAAATTAGCAGTTGAATTGACTGCTATGCAAATTGTTCAACAACTACTTTTTGTTATCCTCAGTGCCGCTGCTATCTTTTTATTTTCTAAAAAAGTAAAAGAGATAAGCCGGAACATTAAGCTTGGAAGGGATGAGAATCTTAATGACAACCCCTCAGAACGCTGGAAAAATCTTTTGTTGCTGGCTTTTGGACAGAAAAAGATGTTTCGCAATCCCCTGGTGGCTGTCATGCACTTTTTTGTATATGCGGGATTCATCATAATCAATATTGAAGTGTTGGAGATTGTGCTGGATGGCATTACGGGCGAACACCGTTTGTTTGCTGCACCATTAGGCAGTTTTTATAGTTTTCTTATCAACTCATTTGAAGTATTGGCCTTACTTGTATTAGTGGCCTGTATTATTTTCCTGGTCAGGAGAAATATCATTAAACTAAAACGATTTATAAGTAAAGACCTCGATGGCTGGCCCAGAAGTGACGCCAATTATATTCTTATCACGGAAATAGTGTTGATGTCACTTTTTCTCTTACTCAATGCCAGTGATACATTATTACAAACCAGGGGTGTGGAGCATTACGCAGCCCATCCTACAGGCAACTTTATTATTTCTCAATACCTTCAGCCTCTTTTGAACGGAATGAGTGACAGTGGGCTTCAATTGGTAGAAAGAGGAAGCTGGTGGCTGCATATCGTTGGCATCTTTGCTTTTCTCAATTACCTGCCCTATTCCAAGCATCTGCATATTGTGCTGGCATTCCCCAATGCCTACTATGCCCGGCTTAAACCTATGGGAGAAATGGATAACATGCCTTTCATACAAAAGGAAGTGTTATATGCAATGCAGCCGGAACTGGCTCCCACCGGTGAACAGCCTGCTCCACAAAAATTCGGCGCCAAAGATGTAACGGATCTGAGCTGGAAAAATTTGATGGATGCATACAGTTGCACAGAATGCGGAAGGTGTTCTGCTGCGTGTCCTGCCAATCAAACTGGAAAGTTACTTTCTCCAAGAAAAATAATGATGGATACCCGTGACAGGCTGGAAGAAATTGGAAAGAACATTAATACAAATAAAGAATTTAAAGACGACGGCAAATCATTATTGCACAACTATATATCAGTAGAAGAGCTCCGTGCCTGTACCACCTGCAATGCCTGTGTGCAGGAATGTCCTGTCAGTATCAGCCCGCTGGATATCATTATACAGCTTCGGAGATACTTAGTAATGGAAGAAAGTAATTCGCCGCAAGAATGGACAGCCATGTTCAGCAATGTAGAAAATAATTTTGCCCCCTGGAAGTTTAGCCCGGATGAAAGGGATAAATGGGTAACTGAAATTAAAAATTGAAAATTGAAAATATCTCCTTTCCCTTTTCAAACCCTTGACTGGTCCTTTGTTCCAAAAGAAGAACACAAAGGTGAAACCGGAATGGCTTACTGGCAGGTACAAAAAGTAAATGATATCCGGG
>CAZTKV010000325.1:0-2315 GCA_964614285.1 uncultured Chitinophaga sp.
TCTTTAAGAATGTGCTGCAGAAACACCAGGTAGAACGTATCTATGATCTTTTTGGAAAGGATAATCCTTACCTGGAAAAAGGTGAGGAGATAAGTGTTGAGGATGCAAAAAAGAAAAAGGAAAGTGGAAGCAGTTACAATGTAAGACAATCAAAGATTGCTATTGGAAGCGGAGGGTTCTTTGGAAAAGGATTGCTAAATGCTACCCAAACCCGTTATGATTTTGTGCCGGAACAAAGAACTGATTTCATTTTCTGTACCGTTGGTGAAGGATTTGGTTTTTTGGGAAGCATTATTCTGCTGGGCCTGTATCTCATTTTGTTATTACGAATTGTTACCATTGCGGAACGGCAGCGAAGCGTATTCAGCCGTTGCTATGCATATGGAGTGGCATCTGTATTCTTCTTTCACATGGCAATAAATATTGGCATGACAATTGGCCTTGCCCCGGTGATCGGTATCCCTCTACCCTTTATCAGTTATGGCGGAACCTCTCTCCTTACTTTTACTATCATGCTTTTTATTTTAATACGGCTGGATGCTGACCGGCAAATGGTATTGCGATGACAGAACCATTTGAACCAATTATCGTTATTTCGTAGTATGAAGATCATTCCCCTTTCTGAAGGCACATTTACTATTGATAAATCGAAACTTTTTGTTCCTTTCGATGAGTCTGAACATAGTTTAAAGGAAAGGCCTGCTGGCAGCTTGCTGGTAGAAATACAGCCCTTTGTTGTTATTACTTCAAGGGATATTTTATTGCTGGATACGGGACTGGGATTTGAGAAGAACGGAGTATTACAATTGCATCAAAACCTGATGGATGCAGGTATTAACCCGTCTGACATAACAAAAGTATTGATGACGCACCTTCATAAGGATCATGCCGGAGCTGTAGGTATTGAAAGAGAAGGTTTGGGAGCAAGGCTATCCTTTCCGAATGCTGCTTATTATATTCAGCGGGATGAGCTGACATTAGCTTTTGAAAAAGGATTTCCTTCTTTTATTACAGAAGAGTTAGAATGTTTAAAAAATTCAGAACAGGTGGTTTTACTTAATGGTAATGGGACAATTGATGATTACATTAAGTCTGCAGTGACAGGGGCCCACTCACCGTATCACCAGGTTTTTTGGATCTCTGAAGATGATGAAACAATCTTTTTTGGAGGTGATGAGGCGCCGCAATTGCAGCAGATGAAGCACCGTTTTGTTGCCAAGTATGATTTTGATGGTAAAAAAGCCATGGAGTTCAGGCAGCAATGGTGGAAGCAAGGAGAGGAAGAAAAATGGACTTTTCTTTTCTATCATGATGTAAAACATCCTGTATGGAAATTTTAATTGAAAAGCCGGTTTATTATGAACCGGCTTTATATTAATTAACAACCCATCTGGAAGTTACCTGGGTAATGATCTGATCCTGTTGCGGGGACCCTGGCGATTTTGCATCCTTTCTTTCTGCACATCTTTTAATATTCTAATGAATTTTTCCTGGTGTTCATAGATCTCGTTGCTCCTTCTTTCGCCAACTATTTCTTTGAATTCACCTCTGTATCGTAATCTTAACTCAACCACTTTTTGCTGCAGGATCAATCTGTCTGTCCTGTTTTCTTTTAATGTTGTTCTCCATTCTTTAAAATACCGGAGGAAAACAGGAGTAAACCGCTCAGCTTCATCTTTATTAAGATGCATTCTTTGCTGGATATACTCTCTCATCTTATCCCGAATCTTTTCGTCACCCTCATCTTGTGCCAGAATGGAGGTAGTGGCAAACACACACAAACTCAGTATAAATAATATCTTTTTCATTTTTTTCTGATTAATTCATCAAAGTTTCATCAGAAGCAATATTGGTATCAGTATCATCTAATAATTCTGTATCATTTAGCAGACTCTGTATTTCATTTTCCGGAATATCTTTTACCAGTTCTTTAATATCCTGGTTTTTTTCTACAGCAGCTATAGTACCCTGTCCGGATTTCTCTTCCTGTGTTAGTTGAATAAACTCATCAATTTTTTCAGTACTTACTTTTTTGGTATTAACCTTAACCCATTTGTATGAATCCGAATCTACAGATACCTTATCTCTGGACAAGAAAAAATACCCGGTTGTAACAATTATGCCAGTTACCACAGCCGCGGCAGCAAAGCGAATCCATTTACGGCTGCCAAGAGACACTACTTTTGTTTCTGGCCTGGCTGTTTCACTATTTCTGTTATCACCCAGGTTTTCAAAATACCCGGCGGGTACTGAATAAGGCATTTCCTTTTTCATACCACTGAGCAATGACGAAAGATTTTCTAATTCTTCTTTTG
>CAZTKV010000326.1:0-2295 GCA_964614285.1 uncultured Chitinophaga sp.
CTACGTATTATTAAGGAGTATCTACGCAATCTTAGCCGAAGGACTTTGAAAGTTCAATGGAGCATCCTACTTTAGAGATAGATATCCCGCCTGCGAAAACTCCCCCCGTTATTTTTAACCCCCAAAAACCAACCAGTATGCAACGCAACAAATCAATCATCGGGCTATTCGCAATGCTGATTATTATTCTCTCGGTAGTTTCATGCGGCCCAAGTGGTCCTTCGGGCAAAATAAAATTTGCTTCTCTCCGGTACGATTCAACAGTGATAGCAAACTGGATGGCAGATGGCAAGAAAACCAAGAGATTCTTCTTCCAGTTCTATACTCCGCAAGTTGAAAAGCCAAAAGAATCATTTCAGCTTGTTTCATATGTATTAGATAGTGCAGGAGCCTACTCAAATGGAGCTTCACCAGATACCTTAGCAATTGTGACCGATAGTATACCAAAAATCTTTACTGATAAAGCTGTTTTAGGTAATAATGAGTTATCAAGGCGAAAAATCGAATTGCTTATAACCAACCCGGCAGGAACCCGGATCAGTTTTGATTACCTGTTATTTGTTCCCAAGTTATTAAAGTCTAACAACCATGTTGTCTATGATATCAAAATAATAAAAGACAAGAAGGTTGTTCCGGCTGCTATGCCTGGTGTACAAAGCGGAGATGAGGAGACAAAACCGTCACCACCGGCGCCTCCAGAAGATTTGTAAGTAATCATAAGTTTAAAACACCAAAAAAAGATAATTATGAATATTCCTCTTGTTCAACTAAAAAAAAGAAACGTATCTCTTTACAAAACCTTGTTATTTATTGGTATCCTTTTATTGGTTGTTTCATGTAACAATGAAAAAAAAGAAGCATCAAAGCAATCCGAGGCAAATGTCAATGGTATATCGCAGATGAACTGCATGATAATGACGCCTGAACAGGTGAAATTAATCCTGGAAAAGGGTGAAGGAGGCGAAGAAGAACATAAATACTCAAAATTAATTCTCAGGATATCATCCTCCGATCTCACAAGAACCGCCCCAGTATTTGAATTGATAGGCTATAAAGTAAGGCATCATGAGGAATTTGGCCGGGAAAATTCTGCGACTCCGGTTATTTTAAAAGCGGCGGAAATCTGTGCCAATTCTTTAAAGTTCCAGGCTAATACACAGTACATATTTGGAAATAATGAGATAGCAATTAAACATCTTAAGAGACTTGGTAAAAAATCTGGTACAGAATATAATTATCTATTATTTACTCCTATGAGAGATGCTTCCGGTCAAATATATTTTACCGTTGCAGCTTCAGATGCAAGAGGGAATAAGATAAGTATGACTCAGACAAATGATGATGAAACTAAACCATCTCCTCCTGCACCCCCGGAACCTTAAAATAAGTCAATTATCCCAGCAAGATTCAAATGAATTCGATTCTCAGAGAAATATTAGACTGGGCAGAAGTATGGCCCTTGCTTATACCTCTGCCTTTTATCATAAAGAACAAAAGCTTACCTAAATACTTAAAACCGATAAAAGCTTATGTATGGATTGCTTTAATAATAAATATCTTAGCCACATGCATCTGGAAGCGTAACAAGCTTGGCTTAACAGAACTTCCAGAGTTTTTTCATAGCAACAACTTTCTCTATAATATTCATTCAATCATCAGGCTATTACTATTCAGCTATTTTTTTATTTTGCTTGGACAGCGATTTATGCACAGAGTTAAAAAGGCCCTGCCATTTCTCTTCTTATTACTGGCCGCTGTTAATTTCATTTTTTTTGAGAATTTTTTCGATCGGATGATGTTCAGTAATCGCCTCCTGGCAATGGAAGCCGCCATCCTCTTGTTCTATTGCCTTCAATATTATATTTACCTGACCATTGAAGACAGGTCAACTGCATTAGTTAAGCAACCCGGTTTTTGGATAGTCACCGGCCTGAGTTTTTTTGTGGCCGCCAGTTTTTTTATATTTCTTTTTTACAGTTACCTTACTGCAGAAGATTTAAAATTTGCAGTTGACATTTGGGATGTACATAACATAGCCTATGTATTGTTGTGCATTTGTATAGCGATCAATTTTAAAAAGCAAAATGACTAAAGATCTTACTTTCCTTGTTATTATGGGCATCGCCGTGATGCTGCTGATGATTGTAAGTATACTACTGGCCGTCATATTCAACCAGCGAAAAAAGAGTCAGCATAGAACAGCGATGGAAAAACTCCGTGAACAACAACAGAACCAGCTAATAGAAGCAGCCGTTCGGAGCGAGGAAACAGAACGACACAGAATTGCAGAAACAT
>CAZTKV010000327.1:0-2287 GCA_964614285.1 uncultured Chitinophaga sp.
GAATTCCGATAAGCAAACAAATATGTGGAAGAATATTAAATCAAACTGGCAACTGACAATAATAGTGATAAGTATTACTATTGTTTCAATTTCAGAAATAGTTAAAGCCATTAAACAGGGAGACACTCCTGCTTATAATGCTGCAATAAAAGATAGCACCTGGATACCTCCAAGTTTGTTTATAGATAATGAATTACAGGGGGAAGAAAGAGAGATAGTTATGTATGGAGAAGATATTGTGGCAAATACAGCAAGATATTTCGGCCCGCATGGCTCTGTTGCTCAAATAACCAACGGTATGAATTGCCAAAACTGTCATTTAAATGCCGGCAAAAAAAACTGGGGCAATAATTACAGCGCTGTGTTTTCTACCTATCCGAAATTTCGTGACCGTAGCGGAAGCATGGAAAGCCTCTACAAAAGAGTGAGTGACTGCTTTGAAAGAAGTTTGAATGGCGTTGCTCCGGACAGCAACAGCAAAGAATATCAAGCCATCTATGCATATATTAAATGGCTTGGGAAAGATGTAAAAAAAGGAGAAAAGCCTGTTGGAAGCGGGATTGAGAAACTGCCATTTCTTGACAGGGCGGCAGATCCGGTAAAAGGAAAAGAAGTATATACAGCACAATGTAAAAGCTGTCACGGTGAAAAAGGAGAAGGGCAGTTAAGCATAAATGGTAAAAGCTATGACTATCCGCCGCTTTGGGGAGAGCACAGTTACAACAATGGTGCTGGTCTTTTCAGGTTAAGCAATTTTGCTGGTTATATTAAAAGTAATATGCCTTTCAACCAGGCAACTCATGCCAGCCCGAAATTATCAACAGAAGAAGCATGGGATGTAGCCGCTTATGTAAACAGCCAGCCCAGGCCTGCAAAAGATCTGAGTAAAGACTGGCCGGATATTTCAAAAAAACCTTTTGATCATCCTTTTGGCCCCTATGCTGATGGATTTACTGAAACTCAGCATAAATTCGGACCTTACCAACCAATAATTTCCAGGAGAACTGTTGAAAAAAGTAATTAGGAAATTATTGGTGATAATTATCACCGGGTAGTTTTAAAATCGCCACCAAATTTGTTCATTAAAAATAAAATTATATGCTTGAATTTCTAAAACAACCCTGGCCCTGGTATGTAGCCGGTCCTTTGATAGGCCTAATGGTACCCGCCTTGTTACTGATAGGTAATAAGTCGTTTGGTATATCATCCTCGCTCAGACATATTTGTGCGGCCTGTTTACCAGCTAAAATTTCTTTCTTCAAGTATGACTGGAAAAAAGAGATTTGGAATTTGTTCTTCGTGGTTGGTATCCTGATGGGCGGTTTCATAGCAATACAACTGCTAACTACTGGTGATCCCATACAGGTAAATCCAAAACTTCAGGCTGAGCTGGCTACATATGGCATTACCAATTATAACTCTTTTGTTCCCGAAGACCTGTTTACCTGGCCATCATTATTAAGTGTCCGTGGACTTGTCATGACAGTTGCAGGAGGGTTCCTTGTTGGTTTTGGTACCCGTTATGCAGGAGGATGC
The DNA here is from genome assembly GCA_964614285.1 of uncultured Chitinophaga sp. Lineage (GTDB taxonomy): Bacteria > Bacteroidota > Bacteroidia > Chitinophagales > Chitinophagaceae > JJ008. Next base: position 1,537 of record CAZTKV010000327.1, read on the forward strand.
ACCAGCGGACATGCCATTATGGGTCTTTCTAATCTGCAATGGCCTTCATTAGTCGCTACAATCAGTTTTATGACAGGTGGTTTCATTGTAGCTAACATAGTTCTTCCTTACATTTTAAAATTATAAGCATACCATGGAAATAAATGAAAAATTTCAGGAAAAGAAACACCATGAGTTTCTAACCGAGAATACCGATTTCGAGGTTCGTTCACTTGATGCTGTTTGTTTTAACGAATCGGAATTAAAACACCCCTGGTGGTACAATCTGAAATATGCTGTGGCAGGCATATTATTCGGGATCATTTTGGTAAAAGCGGAAGTTATTTCCTGGTTCAGGATACAGGAAATGTTCCGCCTCCAGAGCTTTCACATGTTCGGCGTTATTGGTTCAGCGGTAACGGTTGGTATTATATCAGTCTGGATTATCAAAAAATTTAAAATAAAAACTATTTATAACGAGCCAATTGAATTTGTATCCAAAAAATTCAATAAAGGGAATATATACGGAGGCCTGATATTTGGTTTTGGCTGGGCTATTACCGGTGCTTGCCCCGGTCCCCTTTTTGCACAAATTGGTACAGGAGCTACGGTGATCGTTATTACGTTACTTAGTGCCATTGTCGGTACCTGGGTCTATGGATACTTTAGAGAAAAATTACCGCATTAAAAAAATACATATAAAATAAGCGACCAAAAGGTCGCTTATTTTATAATTGGAATAAACTACTGCTTACTTTGATACGGTAATAAT
>CAZTKV010000328.1:0-2283 GCA_964614285.1 uncultured Chitinophaga sp.
CTTTGTGTTTTGCTACCGGCCACCACCCAGTTATTACTACCGTTATTGATATCCGGCTTTGAAATTTCTTTTGCTGTAACTGTATCTTTCTTCCCAAAGTATAATGAATCAGCAGAAAGTGGCTGAATCGGAACAATACCCGGTTTTTCAAAAACAGTTCCCCGGGGAACGATCGGCATCAGCGAATCATTAACCTGCGGATATAGTTTCTTTAATTCATCCGGCAAAAAAATTGCCTTAGCATTTGTATTGGCGAGGTCATTTTCCGTTCCTGATGACAGCATTTTTGCCATCATCTTTAACAATAATGCCGTCCTTAGATTGCTCCATTTTTCAGGTTTGAAATTGAGCAGTTTGTATTCAACAGGTAATTCCGACTCTTTTAAATTGCCGATGTATGCATTGATACCATTAGTATAAGCGTCAAAAAGTTTTTTTGATGCCTGGTCTTTTTCAATTTCCTTCATTGCATTTTCTGCTGCAAATACCATCCCCAATCTTCGCTGCTCCTTGTCGTAATCAACTGCCTTAGGCCCTGCTATCTCGCTGGCACGACCCGCAGCAGCCTTGGTTTGCAGGTCTATCTGGAAAAGGCGGAATTTTGCATGCAGGTATCCCTGGATAAAATAAAGGTCTTCTTCATTCTCAGCGAAGACATGCGGCACCAGTCTTTCATCAAAATATACTTCTGCCCTTCCTTTCAAATCAGGAAAACTAAGCTCCGCATCAAAATCCTGGTTGGAAGGCTCGGCATTTTGCCAGAACCCATGCTGCGGGCTTAAAAACTTTCCCATGGGCGGGATGGTTCCCCATTGTTTATTCAATACAAAAATTAATCCGGCAGAAACAACTGCTGAAACGGCAAAAGGTACAATACGCATAGGCAAGAAAATGAGTTCGAAAGATAAGGATAAATGTAACAGTTTTTTATTCAAATCATTAACTGTCATTTTCTTTTTCCCTAATTTCAACTTCTCTAAAAAACACAACTATGGCAGTATTAATTGTAGTCGGTATTCTTGTCCTGCTTGTTATCTGGATTATCGGTCTTTATAACGGGCTGGTCAGGCTTCGTAACCGTCGTCAGAATGCTTTTGCAGATATTGATGTGCAGCTCCGTCAGCGACATGACCTGGTGCCTCAATTAGTGGAAACAGTAAAAGGATATGCCACTCATGAAAGAGAGTTGCTTACTAAAATAACTGAAGCAAGGTCAGCTGCTATGAGCGCCACCACTATTGATGGAAAGATTGTGGCTGAACAGCAACTCAGTAATGCACTAGCCGGGTTGAAAGTGCAGGTGGAAGCTTACCCTGACCTGAAAGCCAATCAAAACTTTTTGCAATTACAGGAAGAACTAAGTGATATAGAAAATAAACTGGCTGCCAGCCGCCGATTCTTCAATGGAGCCACTACTGAATATAATAATGCAGTAGAGTCATTCCCAAGCAACCTGATCGCAAAGAATTTTGGTTTCAACCGGGAGATAATGTTCGACCTGGGCACTGATAACCGTAAACAAATGGAAGAACCTCCGAAAATTCAATTCTGATCTCAATCATGTAAGAGAACTCAAACGATGCAGTACGTTGGATTAGACAGGCAGATTCGTAAAAATAATTTCAATTCAACCTTGTTATTGATCGCATTCCCGGCACTATTGCTGGGAATGCTTTATGCTATACTTTTTTTTACCAGCGATGAGCATGGCGAAGATCCAAACGTTCTTTTCCTGCAAACCATGCCAATAGTAGCTGCTGCTACAGGCATCTGGTTTCTCATAGCATGGGCCGGGCATGCTGCTTTTATCCGTATGGCTACAGGCAGCAAACCACTGGAAAGGACACAAAACAAAAGGGTGTACAACCTTGTAGAGAATCTCTGCATATCACAAGGAATGCAAACACCAAAGATTTATGTGATAGAGGATGATTCACTCAATGCATTTGCCAGCGGCATCGACAAGAAAAGTTATGCTGTTTCCTTATCAAGAGGCATCATTAATAAGCTGGATGATGAGGAACTGGAAGGAGTAATTGCCCATGAACTGACGCATATTAAAAACCGTGATGTAAGAGTGCTTATTATCTCCATCATATTTGTTGGCATTTTTGCTTTCCTGGCTGAACTGGCCTTTCGCAGCCTTCGTTTTGCAGGTTCAGGCAAAAAAAGCAAAGACAGCAAAGGAAGCGGGGCCATCATCCTGATCGCCATTGTTGTAACAGCTGTTGCCTATTTTATTTCCATCCTGCTGCGGTTTGGCATCAGTCGCAAAAGAGAGTA
>CAZTKV010000329.1:0-2247 GCA_964614285.1 uncultured Chitinophaga sp.
ACTTCATCCGGTACCGGTTGGTTCTTGCAAAAATGCGAAAAAATGTTGGCTTTGAGGCAGCTAAAAAAGCTTCTTTTTATCATAGCCTGAGATAGCCTGCCAATTGTAAAATATGGTTATTGGTGAACTGCCGGCCTCTTCCATTTACGTATTGGTTCATATAACCGATTTCAAGATCAGCCTTTGCATTGAGGCGGTAACCGGTTGCAAGGTATAACCTGTTCTGGTCAAAAAATTCCCCATTTACATTGGCTGTATTTCCAATATTGATGAATACTTCATTTTGTAATGCGCCAAACATTCCCCTGGAGAATGTTTTTTCCTTTTTAAAAGGCAGGATAGTCCTGTTAAAGTAACGGAACCGGTTGGCATAAGCAGTCCCGTTAGATTCCAGTTCATTATTTACTACTATTACTTTTGACATAAACCGTTGCTCCAGCCTGAAGCGATGGCTTATAAAAATATTTTTCCATTTATGATTATATAAAAGCTGTTCCCATATACGATGCTCAGGTACCAGGTCGCTGATATTGTTGACGGTTCTCCTGTTACTGATAAATGCATACCCGGCAGTAACAATCGTTTTTTTATTTACATGAAAATTGATACCGGGTCTTAGAAGTATTGTTTGTATTTGCTCCCATCCGTTTGTGCTTCTCAACTGAATATCGGTGTGAAGACTTGTTTGTTTACCTGTTTTAATAGTATTAAAAGAAGCAACCCATCCGGTAAACTGGGTTTGTGCGTTCACTGTCAGAAAAAAGGAGTGAGCAGTTGCGAACAAAATGAGAAAAACTGATTTGATCATTTAGCAAAAATGCAGTAAAACCATATTATTAAATTTTTATCATTTAATTATTTCTGTGTTATGCTGCTGGTAAGGCTTTTAGGCGATCAATCTTCTGAAATGCGCTTTGGTAAAGGATTCCATCCAATTTATTAAAAAAAATCCTTACCTGTTTTGGGTTTCAAGTCAAGCCCCTGATGTTAATATTTTTTTAATAGTTGGGATCGACTTTTCCAAAAAAAATTTGACCATAAAAAGTATACCTGGTGTGAAAAAATCAGCTAACCCAATACTGGTAAGCCTTTCGGGATTTTACGATACGATTTTCCACACAATGTTGATATTTGGAGGTTTGAACTTCCTTGTAATAAAAATACTTTCGTAACAGACCTTTCGCCAGAGAGGTTTAGTTAAGAAACCAGGACCAAAAACCCAATTAAATTCTTTCGAGTTATGGCAAATAAGAAGCAGGCATCCGCCAAAAGCGGTTTGCAATTCAGTCGTCGCTTCACCCGTGAAGATGTGAGTGTGTATGATATGTTTGAATATGATTATCGTACCTCTGTAATCCGTAATCCTTCCGGTGAAGTAGTGTTTGAGATGAATAATGTGGAAGTACCCAAACAATGGAGTCAGATTGCCACAGACATTTTAGCTCAAAAATATTTTAGGAAAGCAGGTGTGCCACAGCCCGATGGTAGTTTGGGCAGAGAAACTTCGGCCAAACAGGTAGCGCATCGCATGGCTAATTGCTGGAAAGTATGGGGTGAACGATACGGTTACTTTGCCTCTGAGAAAGATGCACAGGTATTTTATGAGGAGCTGGTATATTCTATATTAAACCAGATGTGTGTGCCTAACAGCCCGCAATGGTTCAATACTGGTTTGTATGAGAGTTATGGCATAACCGGTAAGCCACAGGGACACTACTATGTAGACCCTGTTGATGGTGAATTAAAGAAATCTCAGAATGCATATGAGCGACCCCAGCCACATGCCTGCTTTATATTAAGTGTTGATGATGACCTGGTAAATGAAGGGGGTATCATGGATCTCTGGGTTCGTGAAGCAAGGATATTCAAATATGGTTCTGGAGTAGGAACTAATTACTCCAACCTGCGTGGTTCTGGTGAAAAACTGAGTGGCGGTGGAAGTTCTTCGGGCCTGATGAGTTTTTTAAAGATTGGCGACCGTGCTGCCGGAGCTATTAAATCAGGTGGTACCACCCGTCGTGCTGCTAAGATGGTTTGCCTGGACTTAGACCATCCCGAGATTGTTGACTTTATCAACTGGAAAGTAGAGGAAGAGAAAAAAGTAGGCGCATTGATCGCTGCCGGCTACCCTTCCGGGTATGAAGATGAAGCATACAGAACTGTGAGCGGGCAAAACTCCAATAACTCTATCCGTATTCCTAACTCGTTCTTCGAAAAACTGGATAATAATGAAGACTGGGAATTAAC
>CAZTKV010000330.1:0-2172 GCA_964614285.1 uncultured Chitinophaga sp.
CGAGAAATTTAAAAGTAAGAAAAACTAGGTGAATACTTTGTAAACAGTCTTGGTGAAATAAATTTCTCCTGGCCTTAATACTGTATCAGGAAAATGAGAAATATTAATAGCATTTGGATGCTTGTGTGTTTCAAGACATAATCCTGAAAAAGGGCCATACCTAATGCCCTTCTTCCCGGTTATCACAGGTATCCATTTGCCTGAGTAAAAATGGATAATTGGTTCAGTGGAATAAACCTGCAATAAGACACCCGATATAGCGGATCTTACTTCTGCCATTAATGAAAGAGAAACAGCATTTTTATCCCCAACAAAGCTCTTATCATATTCTGCGATTTTACTCAATCTTTCTCCCATTAGTGTGAATTCATGAAAATCGAATTCAGTATTGGCAACTGGGCTTAAATCACCGTTCGCCACAAGATTGTCGTCCTGGTCAAGTACCGATGATCCGTATATCCTGACTTCATGGTCTTTAATAGTACCAGCCCCATTGTTCAGGTTAAAATAGCTGTGATGGGTGAGATTTACTACAGTTGGCCTGTCACAGTAAGCACTATACTCATAACTTAATTCATTTTCATTGTTTAGTTCAAACCTTATGGTTACATCGAGTTTGCCGGGATAGCCTTCCTCGCCATCCGGACTTATATATTTTAATTCAAGTGAATTTACCGGTGTTTCTTCTGTTTTAATCAATTGCCATACTTTCTTGTCAAACCCATTTACACCTCCATGCAGATGGTCATTGCCATTATTTTTTGACAGTAAATACTCCTTTTCATCAATTACAAATTGTGCATTTTTTATCCTGTTAGCATTTCGTCCTACTGTACATCCAAACCAGGGATAATGTGCCAGATAAGAATCATTGGTATAGTCTTCCACTTTATCAAAGCCAAGCACAATATCATTAACGACCCCCTCCTTATTCGTAATGCAGAAAGAAGTTATAATTGCCCCATAGTTAGTAATAAGAACTTCCGTTCCTGATAAATTGGTCAGCGTAAAGAGATAAATATCCTGCCCGGAATTATCTGTATAGCAATATTTCTTTTTTACTGACATATTGGTTAAAGCAAAACTATTAATTTAAATTTCAGCATATAAAATTATAGTTCTCAGATAAGAAAACCTCCAATTTTTCCAATAAAACAGTTTGATTCAATGCTCTGTCATGATTATGTTCCTTGTAACTAACCTGGTAATACCTGTCATTCTGTAAATAATCAGTTAAGAAACGCAATGCCTGCATATAAATCATCAATAAGCCAGCAGTATGAATGTATTTGTTTTCAGAAGCAGTCAGCTGATCTTTCAGTATTCCGGAGTAAGCTGATACGATTATGTCATAAAATTCTTTCCTGATAAGTATTTTATCAAAATTTGTACTGGTTTCGTTCTCTTTACAGGTCATTGTACGGATCATATCACCAAGGTCTGAGAAAAAATAACCTGGCATCACCGTATCAAAGTCCACGGGACAAACTACTTTTCCCGACCTTTTATCAAACAGAACGTTACTGATCTTTGCATCATGATGTATTATCCTTTTCCTGAACTCACCGGAAATTGTAAATATCTCATATAGCTTAGCATATCTTTCACGCTGCAACAGTTTTTCAAAAAGTACTTTGCTTTTAGCCAGCCTCTCTGCAGAAGCTGTTTTAATAGCCTGTTTTAATTGTTTAAAACGTAACGATACATTATGAAAATCAGGAATGGTAATTTGCAGCTTTTCAATATTAAAATCGCTGAAGCAAGCCGTAAAGATGGCAAAAGTTTCAGCAACGGCTCCGGCCTCTTTGATATTCTCAGCCACAGTCAGCGTTTTTGTGTTTTCAAGAAACTCAAATATTCTCCAGTATCTTTTATTTTGATCGACATACCAGGTTCGCTTATTGATAAAAAATTTAGGTTCAGGAATACGTAAGGAAGTTTTTTTGGAATTAATATATTTCCAGAGAGATTCATAATTCTGCTGAATCTTTTCCGGCTCTTTAAATACATCTTCATTTATTTGCTGGAGCAAAAATGAATTCCTGGTATTTCGGTTCGTTATCTTGTATGACTGGTTTATTAACCCGTTTGTCACTTGTTCTACGCTAAATTCCTGGAAAGGATTTGCAAACGCTTCTAATGCTTCTTTATAGGATGGTTCTTTCATTTACA
>CAZTKV010000331.1:0-2144 GCA_964614285.1 uncultured Chitinophaga sp.
CGCTAGCGTTCATCCTGAGCCAGGATCAAACTCTCCATTGTAAATGATGTTTGATTACTGACTATTAAAATTCTCAAGAGAAAATTAACGTGTCAAATCGAAATGTATTTCGCTTGACTTACCTATTGTTTTACCTCAATGGCTATTGAGATAAAGTGCTATTGTTTCCTAACTTTCAAAGATCTTTTGGCTTTACCAGCCACCCGTTTTTTGAACGGGAGTGCAAAGGTAAGGGCCATTTTATTTCTACCAAATTTTTCTTCATTTATTTTTCAAAAAAATCAGAATCTTTTGGAGTGAAAATCAATTTGTTTAGTGAAGAACTGACCTTATTTTTTTAAGGCGGACGGCAAAGGTAAGACATTGTAAATTACCAGCAAATTTTATCAGCAAGTTTTGTTCACATTTGCCGCACAATTTCATTCACATTTCTTCAGAGAGCTACCCGTTTTATCCGAACGGGCGGCAAAGATAAGGGTGTGATATTTATCAACCAACTCTATTTACTTAAAATACCTTCCTTTTTACCAAAAAGCAGTACCAGTAAGTGTTTCAAAGCATACTTTTTTATCGGAGAAAAAGAAAAGGGAGTTAAACAGTCTTATTTTATGGTACTTAGTTTGTCCCGATCGTAAATTTTATTGGTAAGTATTAGTTTCTCAAAAGGTAAAATGGAATTTATTGATACAACTATTTACTTACCAACATCTTAGAAAAAATAACTAACGGGGTAATTAACGGATATAAGAAAAAGACCATGTGGTGGAACCGCAAAGCTAGCTTTGGTACAGTCTTTTGCCTCAATTATATCTCTTAACTCATTAAGGGAAATTTTTCCTCTGCCTACTCTTAACATAGTGGCTGTAAGTGCTCTAACCATTCCCCTTAAAAAACGATTAGCGCTTACATAATAAACCAAACAGTCGCCTTCCATACCCCACTTACTCTCCTGAATAATGCAATTGAATGTTTTAACCTGTGTATTTCGCTTAGAGAAAGATGTAAAATCAAGGTATTCTTTTATGACTAGGGCAGCCTGCTGCATGAGATCAATATCCATTCTGTAAGGGAAGAAGAATGCCCTTTCCTTTAAGAAAGGGTTTTTGTAACGGTATATGTAGTAACGGTATTCACGGGCAACAGCGTCAAAACGGCAATGAGCATCCCCAGCAACAGGTGTTAGCTTTTTAACGACAATATCTGCAGGGAGTATTGCATTCATTTTATAAATGAATTGAGCATTTATCGACTCATTATAATCAAAATGAAAATAGTTCTGCAATGCATGAACCCCCGAATCTGTTCGGGAGGAACCAGTTAATATTACTTTCTGTTTGTGTAAAATCTCAAAAGCCTTTTCAACCTCTGCCTGGATTGTATTTGCATTATCCTGTAGCTGAAACCCGCTGTAATCAGTGCCTTTATAAGCAAGTTCTAAAAAATATCGGGGCATATGCGGCAGTCAATTTTCACAATGTAATAGAAAAGTGAAGCAAATTATCTAATCATAGCTTTGAACCTGTTAACGTAATACTCATCCTTCAACTCATTCTGAAGCATCCCAAATTCTGTTTTATTGATAACATATTTGTATGCGGCATCAAAAAAATTGTATTTGCCTTCATCATTGAGGAACAATGTACTAAGGTTCTTAATACGGTCAGTAGTAAAACATTTAAGCTTAAAATATCTTTTCGCTTCTGCAATCATCTCATCATCTCCTTCAGCCGAAGCCATAGCTTTGCGCAATTTAAAAAAATCAGTTTCGTCGGCTACAGCCAAACAATTTGCTGGTAAGGCCAGTACCTTAACAGGTTTTTCAACTGATTTTACCTCTGTTTTAGGTTTTTCCTGCTCCGAAATTTTTGCCTGGACTGGTTGAGGGTCTGTCGTAATTTCAAGAAATTTTTTCTCCTCTTTTGATTCATTCTTCAAAAATCCTGCTATGGGTTTTGGATTAGGAATCAAGAGTCGAATAGTATCACTGGTACCGGCCTCATAATTATCAATGAAAACCAATCCAAAGCCTTCTGTTGTAGAGCTTTCTGATCTTTTGGTTACGACAGACTTGAGATAAACATCTTCTATTGCTTCACTTACTGTCTTTGGAACCTCCTTTACTTTTTTCAGCTCCTCATTTTTTA
>CAZTKV010000332.1:0-2128 GCA_964614285.1 uncultured Chitinophaga sp.
AAGGCGATAGTAAAGCAACAACTGCGTATGATATGACGGGTAAGACTTCAGCTCACCAGCAGGCAGCCAAGGGGCATCATCCTGCAGATAAGGCACATGCCCATGTGCCATCCTGGGATGAACTGGCACATATCCATCATTTTCATAAAGGGAAGCTGAAGAAAATTCGCAGGCATTACAAAAAATGCATTTTTATGACGAAGCTGCTGCTGTTTATATGCCATGCTGCTGTCTTGTTCATCAGTTACCTGCATGTGATTCATTAATAAATTGAGCAGAAAGTATAACTAAAATCTTTCTATGCTGAAGCTGCTGAATAATTGTACAGGGAGTTCATCTATTAAAATATTTGTTACGGTAGCTCCGGGAGGTCCTTGCCGGCACCAATCGGTTAGTTTGTTTAATTGTGCCGGCATTCCGGTGGCGATAATAGATACGTTCCCATCACGAAGGTTCTTCACCCTGCCGGTGATACCCAGGCTATCAGCTTTTTCTTTTGTGCTTTGCCTGAAAAAAACACCCTGTACTTTGCCACTTATGATAATGGAAACTGTTTCCATGGAAACTAAAAGTTGACTAATGCAACGATCTCTTCAAGATATTGCTGGTCGGTCGTATCAAAGTGATCAGGGTTGACACTGTCAACATCAAGTACGGCCACCACTTTATTCTGTCGAATAACTGGTACCACGATCTCAGATCTTGATAAACTGCTGCAGGCAATATGTCCCGGGAACTTCTCAACATCAGGAACGATCAATGTTTGTGCCTGCGCCCAGCTGGCACCACATACTCCTCTTCCTTTTTTTATTCTTGTACAGGCAACAGGCCCCTGGAAGGGTGCCAATACCAGCTCCCCATTTTTTACTACATAAAAACCTACCCACAACCAGCCAAACTGTTCTTTCAGTGCAGCAGCAACATTGGCCATATTGGCTACGAGATCAGTTTCACCTTCCAGTAATCCTTTGATCTGTGGAATAAGCGATTGGTATTGTTCTGCTTTAGTGCCTGTTTGAATTTCCAGATCTTCTGCCATAGGGCAAAGATAAGATTACTGTTTGAGTGAGCCTCTGCCCAGGATAAACAACAGCTTTCCATTATCACTTTTTCCTGCGTAACTTCCATGATAAAATATCCACCGCTATGCGAAAGCTGTTTTTCCTGTTTTTTTTGTTGCCTGTTTCTACTGCTGTTTTTTCACAATTATTTGGAGGGAATTCCCCTTCTGTAAAATGGAAGCAGATCAATTCGGATACTGCAAGGATCATTTTTCCTGCTGGCCTTGACAGCCAGGCCAAACGGGTAGCATCTGTTGTTCATTATATGGCAAAGCAGAAGCCTGTTTCATTGGGAGAGCAGTTGAAGAAAATTAATATAGTACTCCAAAATCAAACGGTGATTCCTAATGGCTATGTTCAATTAGGACCCTACCGCAGTGAATTTTTTCTAAATCCCGAACTGAACAACTTTGGACAGGGTAGTGTGAGCTGGGCCGATCAACTCGCTTTGCATGAATACCGGCATGTGCAGCAGTTCAACAATTTCAATAATGGTCTTAGTAAGGCCATGAAGATTTTATTTGGCGAAGAGGGTTATGCACTGGCGATCAATGCTTCTATTCCTGATTGGTTTTATGAAGGTGATGCAGTTTATAGTGAAACCGTACTTAGTAAACAGGGCAGGGGAAGAATACCTCATTTTCTTAACTCTTTTCCATCATTGTGGCAGGCAGGAAAAAAATATTCCTGGATGAAGTTACGCAATGGTTCGCTGAAAGATTATGTACCTAATCACTATAACCTTGGTTACCTGCTTGTCAATTACGGCAGCGAAAAATATGGCGCCGGCTTCTGGGCCAACGTAACAAAGGACGCCAGTGCTTTTAAAGGATTATTCTACCCTTTTCAAACGGCGGTGAAGAAGTATAGCGGGGTCGATTATAAAACATTTCTCCGGCAGGCTTTCGAATCTTATAAGCAGCAGTATCAGTTGCACCTAATGTCGGAGGAGAATAGAAAGACAAAGTATGCAGAAGGCTATACCAGGAGAGACAAGTTTGATATGGTTACACAACTGAACAGAAAATATGTAACCAGTTATTACTTTCCTTATTCAGCAGGTATTG
>CAZTKV010000333.1:0-2126 GCA_964614285.1 uncultured Chitinophaga sp.
GGGAAAAAAGATTTCAGGTTGACGCTTGCCCAGTAGGTCTGGCCGTTATAATCCTTTAAAAAACGTTCAGGCAAACTTTTACCAAATAATTCATTGCTTCTCTTATTCAGAGAAGCATCACTGTAATTTTTTTTATGAGATGACCATTTGAGTTTAATACGCTGATCATCCCATGCCAGTTCCTGTACAATAAAACTTCCGCTTCCTAATATATTAGCGCCAAAGTCAGCCCAGCTCCAGCCCCATTCGGCACTTTTGCCATCCAGGTATTCAATTGTTGTTTGAAAAGCAAAGGAGGTCAGGCCACTGATCCATATTCTTTTTTTCCTTTCCATCCTGGTCCATTTCCAGAGCTCATTATTGGCACGGCTTTCTATCCAGGTGCCATAAAAATGTCCCACTTTGTCTGCCTGTAACCATTCCCTGCTATCATTGAAGGAATGAAGTTTTGTTTTGGTATAATTATCATACCAGGCAGCAGCAAGGGCTGCCATTACGCCACCATAGCCAACTATATTGCCGCCTGTCACAATCCAGACCCTCTTTTTATTTAGAGTGCTGGGCAGAGGGTTATAATAGCCGCTTGCTGCCAGATCTTTTTGTAATGCTGAATCTGGATTTATTTTTAATGAAATTATAGTATCGTATACTGATTGATTATTCTTTGCTGCAGCAGTATCCTGGGCAAATAAATTGCCAATCGATAGGAGGAGGAGAATGATTATGACTACTTTTTTAAACACAAATAGGATATAGGGTTTTACAAAGAGTATGACCAGGATTGTATTACAAAATCAAATTTACGATTCTGGTTTCTTTTCGGTTTTAAAACCTAAAATTCAATAACTTTCAGCTTTAAAAATCAAAAACCTTATAACGATTATGGATGCCGCAATACAAGCAAAGATTGATACCTGGCTGAATGGAAATTTTGATGCTGCAACTAAAGACGAGATCAAAAAATTGCAAAAAGAAAACCCATCCGAGTTAGCCGATGCTTTCTACCGGAACCTGGAGTTTGGTACTGGTGGCCTCCGGGGACTGATGGGAGTAGGCACCAACCGGATGAATAAATACACAGTAGGCATGGCTACCCAGGGCTATGCCAATTACCTGAAACAATGTTTTCCTGCAGGAGTTAGTGTGGCCATTGCACATGACAGTCGTAACAATAGTCGTTTTTTTGCTGAAACCACAGCGAATGTATTTGCAGCGAATGGCATCAAAGTGTATTTGTTTGAAGCATTGCGGCCTACCCCGGAATTATCTTATGCTATCCGCACATTGAAATGCCAGGGTGGTGTGGTATGTACGGCATCACATAACCCAAAGGAGTATAATGGCTACAAAGCTTACTGGGATGATGGCTCACAATTGGTGCCTCCGCATGATAAGAATGTGATCAAAGAGGTAGATAAGATCGTTTCTGTGGATGATGTAAAATGGTCTGGCGGGGAAAGTAATATTACTATCATCGGTAAAGAAATGGATGAACAATATATGGAGATGGTAAAGGAGTTGAGTGTGTATCCCGAAGTCATTGCGAAGCATAAGGATCTGAGGATCGTTTACACACCAATACATGGAACGGGAATCACCTTACTGCCACAGGTATTGAAAAAATTCGGGTTTGATAATGTGCATATCGTAAAAGAGCAGAGCGAACCCGACGGAAATTTTCCCACCGTTGCTTATCCTAACCCCGAAGAAAGTGAGGCCATGAGTTATGGGTTAAAGCTGGCAGAGCAACTGGATGCAGACATTCTTTGTGGTACCGACCCGGACGCAGACCGGTTAGCAATAGGAGTAAAAGATAGTAAAGGCAAATGGGTACTCATGAATGGTAACCAGACTGCAGTACTTGCTTTTAATTATTTAATGGAAGCGAGAAAAGCAAAGGGTGTGGCGAAGCCGAATGATATGGTAATAACAACCATCGTTACCACCCCTATGATTGATGCACTGGCAAAAGGAAATGGGGTGGCTTGTTACCGGGTACTGACAGGTTTTAAATGGATAGCTGCCATGATCCGCGAAAAAGAAGGAAAAGAAAATTATGTGATTGGCGGAGAAGAAAGTTTTGGCCTAATGATCGGTGATAAGATAAGAGATAAGGATGGAGTCAG
>CAZTKV010000334.1:0-2103 GCA_964614285.1 uncultured Chitinophaga sp.
CAACTGAACAGAAAATATGTAACCAGTTATTACTTTCCTTATTCAGCAGGTATTGATTCATTGATATACCTGAAAACGACCTACCGGCATCGGCCGGCATTTTATGTAAAAGATAGAAATGGTGAGCATAAGCTTGGCGTCAGGGATATTTCAATTGATGAACAATTTTCCTATCGCAACGGGAAGATTGTTTATTCAGCCTATGAGAATAATCCCCGGTGGGGCTGGCAGGATTATAGTGTGATCAAACTACTGGATGTGAAGACCGGCCAGCAACAAACACTTACAAAGAAAACAAAATACTTTACCCCGGATATATCGTCAGACGGGTCAAAAATAGCAGCAGTTCAGGTCAGTATAGATGGAAAAAGTGAATTACATATCCTGGATGTAAAAAGCGGAGAGGTATCACAAAGAATCCATTCGACTGAAATAAGTTTATTTACTGACCCCAAATTCATTGATGATAATTCACTTGTTACAGCGGTTAGACTAAAGGATGGCAGAATGGCATTAGCTACAGCAGAAATCTCTACAGGTAATACAGTAAGGCTCACCTCACCATCTTTTAATGTATCTGGTTATCCTTGTGTGAATAACGGGATGATTTATTTTACTGCTACTTATGAAGGGAATGATGATGTTTTTGCAATCCGGATGAGTGATAAGAAGATATTTAAGATCAGCAGTGGACCTTTGGGCAACTATTATGTGAATGCAGCTAACGGAAAAATTACCTGGTCTGCGTTTACGGCAGAGGGCTACCAGTTGCAACAAGTAGCAGAAAAGGATATTGTATGGAATGAGATCGGCACTTCAAGTGCTGAACGACTTGAATCAAAGTTTCAGGTAGCCGGTCTTACAAGTCAGGGAGATATATTACTGGGATTGGTACAGGAGAGAAATTTTACTATAAGCAAATACAAAAAAGGGACAAAGTTGCTGAATTTTCACAGTTGGAGACCTTATTATGAGGACCCCATTTTTACTTTCTCATTGTATGGAGAAAATGTGCTGAATACGCTGCAAACGGAGCTTTATTATTTGTACAATGAGAATGAAAAGACCAGTGCTGTTGGATTTGGAACAGTATACGGAGCCTTATTCCCTTACCTGAATTTAGGAACCGAACTTACCTTCAACCGGGAAGATGTGGTGGGTAACCGCCTGCGCACATGGAATCAGTTAGACAGCCGTATTGGGTTAAGTATTCCATTAAGCTATACAAGTGGCAAAACCTTTAAAAATTTTAATGCCAGCAGCTTTTATGTGCTGAGGAATGAGTTTAATAAAGGATTTTTTAAAGACTCTTTGGGAAACACTTCTTTCAGCTACTTATCCCATGCTATATCATGGAGCCAGCAGATACAAAGAGCGGTACAACATATTTATCCAAGGTTTGCCTGGTCTTTATCTTCTTCTTACCGGCATGTTATAACAAGTTATGAGGGGTCACAATTCAATAGCAGCGCCTCATTGTATATCCCTGGCTTGCTATCCACACACAATTTGTTGCTGACAGGTTCATGGCAGGAGAGAGATACTTTGTCGCAGGTTTCTTTTGCCAACCGGTTTTCTTATTCCAGGGGGTATACCGGAAGATATTTTTCCCGGATGTGGAGGCTATCTGCTAATTATCATTTTCCATTGATCTATCCTGATTGGGGGGTTGGTAATATTTTATACCTGCAGCGCATCAGGGCCAATGCTTTTTATGATTTTACTAAAGTATATTCAAGAGATAAAACCCAAACAAGGGATCAGCGAAGTGTTGGAGGCGAGTTGTTTATTGATACCAGGTGGTGGAATCAATATCCGCTGACTTTTGGTTTCAGAATAAGCAGGTTACTCGACCAGGACCAATTTGATGGATTTAAAGGAACTGTATTCGAGTTCATACTACCTGTGAGTATTATACCGAGGTAAATCCAACGTTCAGTTGTAGAAAAGCAGAACTATGACAAGTGGTTACCCATTATGTTGTAAGCCCTGTTTTGCAGAAAACTACAGAGAAGCCAGACTTTCCTCAATCACTTTGATCTTTTCTTCTGCATCAGCTTTCTTTTTTCTTTCTATTTCAATCACCTCTGGTTTTGCATTTTG
>CAZTKV010000335.1:0-2088 GCA_964614285.1 uncultured Chitinophaga sp.
GGTATTTTAACGCATAAACTGAAGGAATACACTTTGCCTTTAGGCGGCGGGTATAATGCTTATTATTTCTCTATCGACTCTGCTAATCTCGCAACCGCTTTTACGGGGCAATTAAATACCTCCTATTCTTTACGAATACTTTGGGAAGGCAAGGAGTATACAGCTACTACCCGTATTACTAATATTACCCGGCAAATAGATTCAATTTTCTGGAAGCCGGCTCCTGCAGGTAATCCTCCCGGGAAAGTAGCAGTAATGATAAAAGCTACTGATCCCGCTGGCTTTGGAGATTATGTACGTTATTTTACAAAACAAAACGGGGACCCCTTTTATCCCGGGCTCAATTCAGTGTATGATGACCAGGTAATTGACGGGTCCACATATGAGGTGCAGGTCGAAAGGGGAATTTTGCGTACTGGTTCTACGCCAGAAGCATATAGTTTTTTTGATAGAGGAGATACTGTTACACTCAAACTCAGCAATATTGATAAAGCGACTTATGATTTTTGGAGAACAATGGAATTCACATATGCCAGTGTAGGTAATCCATTTTCTTCTCCAACTAAAGTGATGAGTAATATAAAGGGAGGAGGGCTTGGATATTTTGGAGGCTATGCATCACAATACAGAACTATCATTATTCCTCAATAGTTTGCAGGTTATAAACATAGTTATATACATCTCCTGTAAGGTGATGGATGTTACAATCAGCATTACTGATTTACCGTTAAATTTGCCATCCTGATTGAATAACAAACAGAAAATAATTTATCAGTATGGAAGCAATAGAAAAAGTTCATTGTCTCATCATTGGTTCAGGCCCTGCTGGTTATACTGCCGCTATATATGCCAGCAGAGCTGGGTTAAACCCTGTATTATACCAGGGAATTCAACCCGGAGGTCAATTAACTATAACTACGGAGGTAGAGAACTATCCGGGTTATCCTGAAGGTATACAGGGACCTGAAATGATGGTGCATTTTGAAAAACAGGCAGCCCGAATGGGGGCTGATATCAGATATGGGGTAGCTACAACAGTTGATTTTACAGGCCCGGTGCATAAAGTGCAGATTGATGAAGAAAAATGGATTGAGGCGGATGCTGTAATTATTTCTACAGGGGCTTCGGCCAAATGGCTGGGGCTGGAAAGTGAACAGCGGCTGAATGGTTTCGGAGTAAGTGCCTGTGCAGTATGCGATGGTTTCTTTTTTAAAGGAAAAGAGGTAGCCATTGTAGGAGCAGGTGACACAGCAGCTGAAGAGGCTTTGTACTTATCAAAAATATGCTCACAGGTGCACATGATCGTACGCCGGGATGAAATGAGGGCCAGTAAAGTGATGCAGGATAGGGTGAAGAATGCAGCTAATATTAAAATATACTGGAATAGTGAGACGGATGAAGTATTAGGAGATAAAAAAGTGAATGCGGTACGAATTAGGAATAATAAGACCGGTGAAAAACAAGAAGTGCCTGTCAGTGCTTTTTTTGTGGCAATCGGACATCAGCCAAACTCTGATATATTCAAAGGCTGGATAGATATGGATGAGGCAGGTTATGTCAAGACCATTCCGGGTACCAGCAAAACAAATGTAGAAGGTGTATTTGCGTCAGGGGATGTTCAGGATAAAATTTACAGGCAGGCGGTCACTGCAGCCGGAAGTGGTTGTATGGCAGCTTTGGATGCTGAACGTTACCTTAGTGCAAAAGGAGTTCATTAATCTAATATTATGCATGGTATAATGACCATTGAGCTAAAAGGTCTCCGTTTTCATGCTTTTCATGGACTTTTTCCGGAAGAGAAAAAAACAGGTAATGATTTCGAAATAAATCTCCTGGTCAGTTTTGTGCCAAACAGTGCAATAATCAGGAATCTTGATTCAACTATAGATTATGCAAGGTTGTATGAAATACTAAAGGTTGAAATGAAAAAACCAAGAACATTGCTTGAAACGCTGGCAATGGAAATCGCAGAATTAATTCATTCTTTGTTTCCTGAGATCAGGAAAATTGATATCAGTATCAGGAAAGATCAACCTCCAATTCTTCATTTTACAGGCAATACCGGGGTGAGATATCAAATCGAATATT
>CAZTKV010000336.1:0-2084 GCA_964614285.1 uncultured Chitinophaga sp.
TGCCTCGCTCTGTAAAACCGGTGGCAGGTAGTTTGAATATTTTTTTCCGGATCATGGCTGTTAATGAAAAGGCAAATTAAAAAGGGTGCAGCGGGGGGATAATGATTTTAGTTAACCTGTTTACTGATTATGGCATTGTCGCTTTACATTTACAATGCAATGAGAATACTTTTTTTCTTACTGGCAGTCTTCTTATTTGTAACGTCCTGCTCCAAAACGGTGCTGGAAGCGGCAGAAGATCATAAACTGCACGAAACGTATTTATTGCTCCGCAAGAACGGACATTATTCCTTCAAAGTATTGGCGCTGGGAGTGTTTCGCCTGCCTGATCATGAGAGAGGCCGTTATATTCTTTCCGGCGATTCCGTGTACTTTGTCACCAAAACAAAAAGAAATGTTTTTGCGCTGCAGGCCTATGGTCTTATTGACAGCAGGTCCCGCAGTTTTTTTTACCGCCCTGTTGATAGCCTTGAATGGAAAACCTTTGATATAGGGCCAATGCCAACGAGGAGAAGGGATAGAGAAATGAAGAAGCAGGATTAATTTTCTCTTACCGCACTTTCACTTTAAATTTTCCATCGCTTATGTACATACTGCCGCCATTGGCCGTAACAGCATGTCCGCTGAATTGTCCCCGCATCATCTGGCTGCTTTCTTCATAGCTGTCTATCGTCAGCCTGAAGGGTTGCCCTCCCTGGGTAATGAGCATATAAGAAGGTGTTACATTATCGTAATAATAAAATCCCACTTTATCAGTAGTGTAGTTAGAAATATCATGGTTGAGCCGTTGGCCGTTCAGGTACACTGTAATTACCATACCACTGTCGGCAGAGCAGGCAGAAGGTCCAAAGAAAGTAAACCCTGATCTTTCGGGTGCGGCAATCACTGTATCGATTATACCACAGTAAAACATATTACCCACATGCAGGCTCCAGCGGTTTTCTACCTGGCTGTCGTTACCAATACAAGCTGCGCAAATACCGGGTGGATTGGTATTATTGCCGCCACCGCCGGTTGTGTCTGTAGGTGGTATCTCCATTCTTTCATAGCTGTACTCCTTTGCACAGCCTGACAGGAGTGCAATAGAAAAAACCAATAAAGCTAAAAAGCGGATACCGGGCATTGTATACCTGGGTTTAGACACTGAAAGTACATTATTTCGTAAACATCCTGCTGTAAAGAAGGTTTGTTACATCAGGAAGTAAAATGATATAAAAAGAGGAGATTGGTTATGTAAATAAGAAAAATGACACCTGCATCCAATGCCAGCATGTATCTTTTGCCACTGGCCCGGTAACTCAAACCGATTATAACCACAGCAGACATCATGATGGTACTTAAAACTGATATTATGTGAAAATCAGAGGCATCTTTTAGTAACCACCCTTTTGTATAAAAAATGTCATCAATTGCAAGAATAAATACATTAAAAATATTACTTCCAAGCAGGTTACCCACTGCCAGGTCGAGAGAACCGATACGAACAGCCGCTATCGAAACAGCTATTTCGGGGAGAGATGTGGACACAGCAAGGAAAAATGTACCTACAAATGATTTTCCAAGTCCTGTCATTTCAGCAATATGATCAGCAAAGTATGGCAGGGCCAGCGCAGCTGCAATGATGATAAAAGCAAATGCTATATAGCCGGTAATCACAGATCGTAAACTGATCTCCGTATTATGTTTTTCCTGCACCGGTTTCACCTCTCCCTGGTGGTTCTTTTTTTCGTTCTTATAAATAACCCGGATTGAAATAAGATAAACCATAATAAAAACCACACTGGACAAACCTATCCATGGCGCTACAACGATTTCCACCGGGAGTATGAGTGCAAAACCAACCAGTGAAAGTAAAATGATTCCCAATCCTGCATTCAGCATATGATTGGGTGAAGCCAGGCCCAGCAATGGTTTATGTTTAGGAATAAAAGCATCAAGCATGGCCAGTATGCCAAGATTAAAAGCACAACTGCCCAGAATATCACCGGTGGCCAGGTCGGCAGACTGCACAATGGCCGAGGAACTGATGCCTACCATCAGCTCGGGCAGAGATGTTACGGATGCCATTAATATCAGCCCTATCC
>CAZTKV010000337.1:0-2081 GCA_964614285.1 uncultured Chitinophaga sp.
TTCTTCAATTGTGCTGGAAGATAAAAACAGCAAGGGTTCTCTTTGCCGCATCACAATTTTCAGTACAGAAAAAACGGCTGTCACTACAGCCAGTGCCTATTTGCAGTACCGTGCAGGTAAAAACGGGACGAATGCAAGATTTAATCCGAGCTTGAAACAGGTGGTGAAGACGGAGACAAATGGAAATATTGGTTTTTCATCCTACGCTACCAGCACGATGAATGAAAAGGAAGTCAGCGTCCATTTTTATTCGTTTACCAATGGTAAGCAAACCTTTTTTATTGAGTTGCTAACCGGCAGTAATGATTGTACAACAGCGTTTAACGAGTTCCTGACCAGCTTGCTGATAGACCCCGCTTCAGAAGAGACATCGGGGAATGCCAAACGCAGAAGAAAGGCTGCTCCGGCTGCTCCTGCTGCACCGGCACCAATGATGTGATGCTACCATTTGCCGGGTCAACTTTGCCTGGCCAGGTAAAATAAAACAACAGGGTACCAGGTGTAACTAAAGCAGATCAAACCTTTATTTTGTAATAGCTTTTATCTTTTCTATTACTTTCAGCAGGTCTGTATTGGATTCATTCAGTTTACTGTTATCGGGCAGGTTATTTTGCTGGTATTTCTCAATAACAGGAGTAGCTATCATTATTTTCAATAAGGCATGCAGGTCTCTGAGTTCCTTTTCATTGTTATCCAAAGTAATTATGGAGTTTTGCCAGCTTGCTATTTTAGCCCGGTAAGCTGTTTCACTTTTAGTGAGATGATCGCCGGCCCGCTGTTTGATAGCCGCATCAGCTATCGTGGCCGCTCTGGCCCTGGCATCTGTGTAGTAACGGTTATTGTAGGATGTAAAATTGTTATACTTTTCAATAGCCTCTTCTCTCTTCTTGTAAAAATTTTCAATATCATCTTCAATCGTTTCGAGGTTGCTGTTTTGTTTTACGGCCTGGTCATAAAATTCTTCCACAAGATCTTTGTAGCCTCCCCGGCTTTTATCAATGCCGGAGGTTAAGGTTATCGCAATGAGCAGAACGGCTGCAGCAAAAGCTGCGATCTTAAAATATTTTTTCATATAGTTTATTTTGATAACTGAATGAGCTAAAGAGATGAAAATTAATAGATATTCCATAATAATGGAATGCGGGGGCCAATCATAACAATTCCTTTGGTCATAGTAGGAAATTGTTTTACCTTTTGCATCCAAAAAAACAAACCAACATGAAAAAAATTGCACTTGTTTTCCTTGCAGCCGGAAGTATTTTCTTCCTGTCCTGCAATAGCGGAGGCGGCATGTCAGCCACTGCCAAGAAAAACCTGGAAGTAAACGATGCCATTATGAAAGCCTATGAGGCCGGCGACTTTACCAAGATGGGTGATTATATTGCTGCTGATGCGGTAGACCATGGCGGCGAGACCGGTGATATCAAAGGACTGGATAATATCGTCAGTGAAATGAAGCGTTACCGTACTATGATGCCTGATATGAAAGTAGAAATGACCCGGAGTCTTGCTGATGATGAGTATGTTTATACATGGGGAAAAATGACAGGGACAATGAATGGCAAAACAGTAACCATGTCTAGTGTAGACGTTTCAAAATTTAAAGATGGCAAAGCCGTAGAGCATTGGGTTTATATGGATCCGAAAGAAATGATGCAGATGATGCCGCCGGCACCTGCTCCCGTAACCGATACATTAAAGAAATAATTTTCTTTGAACTGGATACTGACAGGTTCGTGGTAACACGGACCTTTTTTTTGCTATTCACTTAATTAACCTACCTTACTATTACCAGCGAATGCAATTCACCCCTCTGATCCCTGTCATAGTCTTACCCTCTGAGTTTTTTCACCACCTAATCATTTCAACATGAAAAGAAGAAATTTTATTTACAGCTCATCACTCATTGCCATGAGTATGGGAGTATTTGGCAAGATCAAATGGGATGGCCATGCGTATGTGGGGGAAGATCCCACCACTACCGATATTCTTGGGCCTTTCTATCGTCCGGGGGCGCCTTTCCGCCGTGAACTGGTACAGCAGGGAACCAAAGGCCAGCTGCTGCATTTCAGCGGAACTGT
>CAZTKV010000338.1:0-2072 GCA_964614285.1 uncultured Chitinophaga sp.
GCGGAAAATTTCATGCCGGTGAATACAGTTTTGTATTTGATGAAATAGCAGCGGTGAAAGAAGCCTGTGGTAGTGCAAGATTGAAAGTTATTTTAGAAACAGGTGAACTCGGAACTTTTGATAAAGTAAGAAGAGCCAGTGATATTGCGATGCATGCCGGGGCTGATTTTATTAAAACTTCAACCGGGAAAATACAACCTGCTGCCACGATGCCAGTAACATTGGTAATGCTGGAAGCCATCCGTGATTTTTATTACAAAACCGGGAAGATGATCGGGATGAAACCGGCGGGCGGCATTTCCAAATCAAAACTGGCCCTGCATTATTTAGTGATGGTGAAAGAAGTGCTGGGTGAAGACTGGCTGAACAATGAATGGTTTCGTTTTGGTGCCAGCAGTTTGGCGAATGATGTGCTTATGCAGATCGTGAAACTGAAGACGGGATTGTATCAGAGTGCAAATTATTTTTCGGTGGATTAAAGTTTAAATCCTTATTTAATTGAAAAAATTCTGGAAAACATATGGATTATGGATTCAAATAGTAGTGCTGGCAGCATACTTAATCCTTATGATATATTATAGATTTTGGGAAGAAGTACCAGAGAAAAGATGGTTGAGGTGGATTCAATTCATGATATTCTCAATTTATCTCATCGACAGAATTATTAAACTGAGAAATCGCCATATTGTTACGAAGGCATAAAGTAATCAACCAGTTTTCAGCAAGCAGGTAGTAGCACTACAGTTGGCTAAACAAATAAACCATGACAGTTACAAAAAAGAAAAACGCTACAAAAAACAATACTATCAAATTAAAATTTGATACATCGTGGAGCTATGCTCCTGCACCCGAAAGCAAAAGTGCAGCCACAATTAGCAAACAATATGATTTGTTTATTAATGGAGAATGGCAGAAACCATCATCAAAAAAATATTTTGATACCATCAATCCGGCTAATGAAGAAAAGCTAAGCGAAGTGGCCGAAGCCAATGCGGCTGATGTGGACAAAGCTGTGTCTGCGGCCAGAAAGGCCTATGAAAAAGTCTGGAAGAAAATGCCGGCAAAAGAAAGGGCTAAATATATTTTTCGCATTGCCCGGATGGTGCAGGAAAAAGCAAGGGAACTGGCCATCATTGAATCATTAGATGGCGGGAAACCCATCCGGGAGAGCCGCGACTTTGATGTGCCTACGGCTGCCAATCACTTCTTTTATTATGCAGGCTGGGCCGATAAATTAGCATATGCATTTCCTAACCGCCGGACAGAACCTTTAGGGGTGGCCGGACAAATTATTCCCTGGAATTTTCCTTTGTTGATGGCCGCCTGGAAAATAGCACCCGCCTTAGCCACCGGCAACACGGTTGTTTTAAAGCCAGCCGAGACCACTTCCCTGACGGCTTTGAAATTGGCCGAGATCATACAAGAAGCAGATCTGCCTCCGGGTGTGGTGAATATATTAACCGGAGCCGGCCCTACTGGTGCTGCTATCGTTAATCATCCCGATATCAATAAAATTGCTTTTACAGGATCAACAGAAGTAGGTAAGATCATTCAACGGGCCATTGCCGGTACAAATAAAAAAGCAACATTAGAACTGGGAGGCAAAGCAGCCAATATCATTTTTGAAGATGCCCCGCTTGACCAGGCGGTGGAGGGTGTTATCAACGGCATTTTCTTTAACCAGGGACATGTTTGCTGTGCCGGTTCAAGATTATATGTGCAGGAATCAGTAGCCAAACAAGTAATACGCAAATTAAAAGATCGTTTGGGATCGTTGATCGTAGGCGATCCGTTAGATAAGAATACGGATATTGGCGCCATCAATTCAAGATCACAATTAGAAACAATTCACAAATACATAAGCATTGGTAAAAAAGAAGGTGCTGAAATGTACGAAAGCAGTTGCCGCCTGCCTGTCAAAGGATTTTTCTGCCGTCCTACTCTCTTCACCAATGTGGCGCAAAGTAACCGGATTGCACAGGAAGAAATATTCGGGCCAGTGCTGGCTATTCTCACATTCAGAACCGATGATGAAGTGATTGAAAAAGCTAATAATTCACCTTATGGATTAA
>CAZTKV010000339.1:0-2051 GCA_964614285.1 uncultured Chitinophaga sp.
GCTGAATCTTTGATGGAGTATCAATTTGCTAAAACACTTGATAAATTAACTGCTTCTAAAAAACCCGGAATTGCGTATTCTGTAGGAAATGGTGAGCCAACTGACGGAAGAACATTTATGTTCCGGCAGGCTTTAGCTGATGATTATGATTTTAAAATTATTAACCTGCATAACCAACCACGGATTCCTGATGGTGTTGATGTGCTTATGATTGTAAAACCGACGATTCAGTTTACTGAGGGCGAAAAATTAAAGATTGATCAGTTTGTCATGCGAGGAGGCAGGCTACTCTGTTTTATAGATAATTTAATAGCTGAGCAAGATAGCCTTGCTTATAAGCCGGAAACAATTGCCTATGACCGTAACTTAAATCTTACGGATTTATTTTTTAAGTATGGATTACGCATCAACACGGATCTTGTAATGGATCTGCAATGTGATTTATTGCCATTTGTGGTTGGAGGAACAAGCGAGAATCCACAGATGGAGTTATTGAGCTGGAACTATTATCCTATGCTTAATCCGACAAACAGCAAGCTTACAAAAGGCCTTGGATATATAGGGAGTCATTTCGCAAATTCTATTGATACAATTCAGGTAAACGGTGTAAAAAAAGAACCGCTGTTGGTTACGTCTCCTAATTCACGGATAATAAGTACACCTGCATTAATCAGTCTTAACGAGAACAAGAATGTTCCTGAGGATATTAAATTTAAGCGCAACGCAATTCCGGTGGCCATGCTGCTGGAAGGCAGATTCACTTCACTTTTCAAAAACAGGCTTAGCCGGTCACAATTGGATACCCTGGCATCAACCGGGGAAGCTTTCAGGGAGACGTCGGCAGAAAGTAAAATTATCATAGCTGCCGATGGGGATATACTCTTTAATGATTTCTTACCTGGTGATGGACCAAATACTGCCCCGGTTCCAATTCAAATGGGTTGGAATAAATATACCTATAGGGAATATCTGAATCAGACCGAGAATGGCAGGTATTTCCGGCCGGTAGCTAACAGAGAATTTCTGCTGAATTGTATAGAATACCAGGTTAGTAATCCCGGCATCAGTGAAACGAGGAACAAAGATGTAGTATTGCGCCTGCTCGATTCTCAAAAAGTAAAAGAACAAAAAACAACCTGGCAATTTATTAATATCGCTTTACCTGTATTATTGGTTATACTTTTTGGATGGATTTATCAGCAGGTAAGAAAGAGAAAGTATGCCGCCTGAGTTACCGGATTTTAATTGTACACCTCCTAATAGATTATAATGACTGCTGATCAGATTACATATCTCGTTTTTGGAATTGTTTTGGTATTTGCTTTGGTGTTTGACCTTGGTCTTTTGAGTAAAAAAGGCCAGAAGGTCACTATTCGACAGGCTTTGTATCAAACTTTTTTTTGGGTGGGACTGGCACTGGCATTTTTTGTTTTTGTCTGGATTGAGAAAGGACAAGGGCTGGCATTAGAGTATCTCAGCGCTTACCTGATGGAATGGAGCCTGAGTATTGATAATATCTTTGTATTCATTCTGATTTTTTCAGCCTTTTCTGTTAAAGAAAAGAATTATGGCAGGGTATTACTGATTGGTATCCTTATGGCTATTGTGTTCAGGGTAATTTTTATTACTGTTGGTGTTGCATTAGTAGAAAGATTTCATTGGATACTTTATGTTTTCGGAGTTTTTCTTGTGTATACGGGGTACAAGATGTTTACAGCTAATGAGGATGAGGAATTTGATCCGCAGAAAAGTAAGATATACTTATTCATGAAAAGATTTCTGCCATTGGCTCCGCATGACGGCAATGGTAAATTCATGATCAAAGAAAATGGCAAACCTGTTTACACTACTTTATTTGTAGTGGTGATAATGCTTGCCGCGATCGACCTGGTGTTTGCACTGGACTCTATCCCGGCAGTAATGGGCATTTCAAGAGACAGGCTGGTGATCTATACCTCCAATATTTTTGCTGTCTTAGGTTTGCGATCATTATTCTTCTTACTCCGTGGGGCAGTCAGTAAGTTTGATTACCTCCAGCAGGGTATTGCTAT
>CAZTKV010000340.1:0-2039 GCA_964614285.1 uncultured Chitinophaga sp.
GTTGCAACCATGCTATTATGATACGGACTTTTTTAAGCCGGCATAATACATTGACGTACCAGGCGGGTGCCGGTGTGGTGGCAGCCAGCAACCCGGAAAGTGAATTACAGGAAGTGAATAATAAGTTGGGGGCTTTGAAAAAGGCGATTGAGATAGCAAAAGCCCTCTAAATCTCCCAAAAGGGAGACTTAAGAAGAGTACTATTGACATAAACAACATTAATGAATTTAAATTCCCCTTTAGGGGGTAGGGGCATATGAAGATTTTAGTTTTTGATAATTACGATTCGTTCACTTACAATCTTGTTCACCTGGTGGAGAAGGTAATGCATACAAAAGTGGAAGTGTATCGTAATGATCAGATAGCATTGGAGAAAGTAAAGGAGTATGATAAGATCATTTTATCTCCCGGGCCGGGTATTCCGGAAGAAGCTGGTTTGTTGTTGCCATTGATAAAAGAGTATGCGGCTACTAAATCTATACTGGGAGTTTGCCTGGGGCACCAGGCCATCGGAGAAGCATTCGGGGGGAAACTGGTGAATCTTTCCACCGTTTATCATGGTGTTTCCACCCCGATAAAAATTGATAAGACAAAGAATGCTCCGTTGTTTAAAGGATTGCCTGAAACATTGGAAGTGGGCCGTTATCATAGCTGGATCATTGCGGAGGAAAGTTTTCCTGAAGAGTTAGAAATAACAGCAAGGGATGAGAATAATTATATCATGGCGTTACAACATAAAACATATGATGTGCAGGGAGTGCAGTTTCATCCGGAAAGTGTGCTGACACCGATGGGAGAGGATATTTTGAGGAATTGGCTGAAGCCCCCAACCCCCTAAAGGGGGCTTTAGTTCACTAAAGCACAGGCTTGTTTATTATAGGCAGGGCAAAAGATTATTTGAATAATATTATTAACAACAAAACTAAGTCTCCCTTTAGGGGACAGGGGCATGAAGAAGATACTTCAATATTTATTTGAACACAAAACGCTGACAAGAGAAGCGGCAAAGGATGTATTGGTAAACATCGGCAAAGGCATTTACAACGAACATGAGGTAACAGCTTTTATGACGGTGTACCTGATGCGGAGCATTACTATTGAAGAATTGCAAGGCTTTCGGGATGCATTGCTGGAGTTATCGGTGAAGGTTGATCTGGATGGTTATGAAACAATAGATATTGTCGGCACCGGTGGTGATGGGAAGAATACATTCAATATCTCCACACTGGCTTGTTTTATTGTAGCAGGTACAGGCCAGAAAGTGGCAAAGCATGGCAATTATGGCGCTTCATCCATCAGTGGCGCCAGTAATGTGATGGAACAACTTGGGTATACATTCAGTAATGATAACAGTAAATTGAAAAAGGAAATAGAAGAAGCGAATATTTGTTTTTTGCATGCCCCTTTATTTCATCCGGCATTGAAAACAGTCGGACCGATACGAAAGAACCTGGCTATGCGAACCTTCTTCAATATGCTGGGGCCGATGGCAAACCCTGCAAACCCTTCTTACCAGTTAGTGGGAGTGTATAACCTGGAAATGGCGAGGATATATAACTACCTGCTGCAATTAGGCAGTAAGCCTTTCACCATTATTCATAGCCTTGATGGGTATGATGAAATTTCGCTGACCAATGATACAAAAGTGATAACGAACGATGGCGAACGGATCATGACGCCGGAGCAGTTAGGAAAAAGAATGGTATCGGCACAGGATATCAGCGGAGGTAATAGTGTAGAAGATGCGGCGAAGATCTTTACCACGATATTAAAAGGGGAAGGTACCTGGGCGCAGAATGCGGTGGTGCTGGCCAATGCGGCGATGGCATTACATTGCACAGGAAGATACAGATCGTATGACGAAGCATATAATGAAGCGGTGAAGAGCCTGGAGAGTGGAAATGCCAATAGATCATTAATAAAATTGATTTCAATTCAATAGGCGGTGGTTTTATGAATTGCCCCGGGTTTTTATGAGTTGCCCCGGGGTTTTATGAGTTGCCCAGGGTTTTATGAGTTGCCCAGGGTTTTAACCCTGG
>CAZTKV010000341.1:0-2036 GCA_964614285.1 uncultured Chitinophaga sp.
TAAATATATAACTGTTCCAGTCCGGGTGAAATCCTTTACGCATATCTGCATACTCATAGGTATGAGTGCCATCAAACATAAATAATCCATGAGCATCGTACGGAAAATGAGAAGGCACCCAATCAAGTATCACTCCTATTCCTTCCTGGTGCAATGCATCAATTAATCGCATTAATCCCTGCGGATCACCAAACCTGGATGTGGCAGCAAAGAAACCTGTACACTGGTAGCCCCAGCTTCCATCAAACGGATGTTCCATTACCGGCATAAACTCAACATGTGTAAAACCGGTTTCCTTTAAATAAGGAACCAGTCTTTCCTTAATATCATCATAACTGTTATACGTTTCTTCGTCATGCTTGTTTGGCCGCTGCCAGCTGGCCAGGTGCACTTCATACACACTCCACGGGGCATCGAGTGAATTATTTTTTTTCCTCTTCTTCATCCACTCTTCGTCTTTCCATTCATAATACATATCCCAGGTAATACTGGCGGTTTGCGGTCTTTTTTCCCAGAAGTTGGCGAATGGATCACCTTTGTCCTGCTTTCTTTTAGCATAACCAACAATATGGTATTTATAAGCTTCCCCTAATTTGAATCCCGGAATAAAACCTTCCCATATGCCACTCTTATCCCAGCGGGGGTATAATTCAAATTCATGATTTTTCCAGTCATTAAAATTTCCTTTTACTGAAACGGAGGTACCATTGGGTGCCCACACACAAAAATACATTCCCCATACATCATTTACCTGTATAGAATGAGAACCAAATTTTTTATACAGTTGGTAATTAGTTCCGTTTTGGTAATTAGTCACATCTTCATCGGTCAGGATAGAATAATTCCATACAGGCTTTGTAGTATCTACAAAGTTTACTTCTTCATACTTATTGGTTTTCTCTGTCACGGGCAATTTCGGTTTTGGTTTACCGTTATCCTCGGTTAATTTCTCTCCGGTATCCTTTTTCTTTGTGGCCATCGTATGGGATTTAATGAATATGTATCACACTCAACTTACACCTTTTTTGTTGAAAATTTAACAGTTGTAGAGCTAGAGAACACTTTTACTTTACCGGAAATCATCAATTTTGTGCAGTTCAGATAAATATCGACTCTGACAGGTAGCAATAATGATATTTTCGGAACAAATTCTAAAACCAACATGCGAAAACCCGCTGTCCTATTCTGCTTGCTGCTACTGTATGCATTATCAGCTACTGCACAACAAATTAAAATTTCTGGAACTGTTACAGATTCTTCTGAAAAAAAGAATTTGCCACTGGCGGTTATCGCTTTGCTAAAAAAATCAGATACCACTTTAGTCAGTTTTACCCGAACCGCTCAAAATGGAAAATTTGTATTACCAGTACCAGACACCGGTCAATATGTTTTGCTGGTTACCTATCCCAGGTTTGCTGATTATATGGATAAACTGGAAGTAAAAGCAGATGCTGACATCGGAAATATTTTCATGACCTTAAAAAGTAAAATGCTCGAAGAAGTGGTAATCCGGACCGGCTCAGCCATCCGCATAAAGGGAGACACCACCGAGTTTGTGGCAGATAGTTTTAAAGTAAAAGAAGGTGCTACAGTAGAAGATTTGCTTAAGAAACTTCCCGGTTTTACAGTAAATGCAAAAGGAGAAATTGTGGCACAGGGAAAGCGGGTAGATAAGGTATTGGTGGATGGTGAAGAATTCTTTGGTGATGATCCCACGATGGCCACACAAAATATTTCTGCCAAAGCAGTTGACCGGGTACAGGTTTTTGAAACTAAAACAGAGCAACAGCAATTAACCGGTATGACCACAGGCAGCGAAGGAAAAACCGTAAATATCAAATTGAAAGAAGATGCGAAGAAAGGTTCCTTTGGCAAGATACAGGCCGGTACTGATTTCAATAAATTCATTGATGCAAAAACACTTTATAACCGGTTTGTTGGTAAAAAGAAAATATCAACTTACCTGACCAGGACAAACGTAAATGCCGGCAGCCTTAATTGGGAAGACAGGCAAAAACTGGGTGTTGAAAATGATT
>CAZTKV010000342.1:0-2025 GCA_964614285.1 uncultured Chitinophaga sp.
CTCGGCTGTATATCCGAAAGGAAAGATTAAATTTGGCAAATAGAAAAGAAGCCGGAAATCTGAAAGAAAACCGTTCAGATTTCCGGCTTCATATAAGAACTCCGATATTATGAAACTACTAACCCATATCCCCTCCTGGATCAGAAACAAATACTTCATTTCTTTTGCTGCTTTTTGCATTGTCGTCCTTTTTCTGGACAAAAATGACTTCTTTACTCAACTGGACCGCCGCAAAGAACTCAAAGAGTTGCAGCAAAATAAACAGTATTATACTACCCAAATAACTGCCGAACGAAAAGAATTAGAGGCACTTAAGAATAATCCGGCAATCCTGGAAAAATATGCCCGGGAAAAATACCTTATGAAACGGGATAATGAGGAGCTTTTCCTGGTATCGGAAAAACCCGATAAAGCAAAGAATTAGCGATTATCGCACAATAAGGCAACCCTGTCCCCGTTAATATCACGGACATTCATTATATCTAAGCTACCAACGGACAACATCTAATTTCTGGACAAATTAATCGGTTTGCCAAATGACAAATTTTACTCCCGAGGATCTTTTACTGTATCTCTACAAAGAAACATCATCAAAACAAACAGCAGCCATTGAAAAGGCTTTGGAAAAAGACTGGACGCTTCGTGAAAAGCTTAGTGTTTTGAAAGCTTCTATGCAACGTCTTGACAAGATCACTGAATCTCCCCGTACTGAAGTTGTGCTGAATGTACTAAACCATGCGAGGGAACAGGCTGCACAGGAAGTTCAGTAAACCAGCTCCTCTGCTCAAACGTATTTAGCATTCGCCGTTGCGGATGCTTTTTTATGCGTTGGACCCTGTGTTCGAATCCGCCTTCACCCTATCTTGCGGTATGACCCGCAAAGAACGATACAATTTTGTCATTAACTACTTTCAACTGCATGCCCCTGAAGCAGAAACAGAATTGTTATACGATAGCCCTTATCAACTATTGGTCGCAGTAATTTTATCTGCTCAATGCACGGATAAACGGGTGAATATAACAACACCAGCCATTTTTGAAATCTACCCTACTGTTCAATCCTTATCAAAAGCCACTTTTGAAGAGTTATTCCCGCTGGTAAAAAGCATTTCCTATCCTAATAATAAAACAAAACATCTTATTGGGATGGCCAATAAAGTGGTAAAAGAATTCAATGGAAAAATACCTATGACAGTCGATGAATTGATACAACTTCCCGGTGTAGGGCGAAAAACAGCCAATGTGATTACTTCAGTTATAGATCAACAACCAAATATGGCTGTCGACACCCATGTTTTCAGGGTGAGTAAAAGAATAGGCCTTGTTCCACAAACAGCAACTACTCCTTTAGCCGTGGAAAGAGAGCTTGTAAAAAATATCCCTGAAGAACTGGTGCATAAAGCCCATCACTGGCTTATTCTTCATGGCAGGTATATTTGCCTGGCAAGGAATCCAAAATGCGATCAGTGCGGTATACAAAAAGCCTGCAGATATTACGTACTGGGAAAACGCTGAGTAAAAATTCATCCCACAATCGTAAAAACTTATCAACAGAAATTTAGCTTTAGCATAATACTTGCAACAGTTGGCGGACTATTAATTCTATGAAACGCCAACTTGTGAGAAAAACGTCCCAGCTTATTACCCTTGTATTTCTACTAGTGACCTTAGGCATGAAGGCACAAGTTCCTCCCCAGCAATGGTCAAGACATTATGGAGGTGCCGATGTCGATATTCCCTACTCAATAAAATTCACTACTGATGGCGGCACTATCGTAGCTGGCTACACAGATTCAAGAGGGGGTGATGTAAGTCCACAGCCCAACCGTGAGTACTGGGACCTGTGGGTGTTAAAACTGGATCAATGCGGGAACATTCAATGGGAAAGATCATTTGGTGGTACGGGTTACGAAAGTGCAAGAGATATTCTCCAAACATCAGATGGAGGATATATGGTACTGGGTGAAACAAATTCTACAGATGGAGGTGTAATAAACGGTTATGGTGGCACAAAAGATATCTGGC
>CAZTKV010000343.1:0-2025 GCA_964614285.1 uncultured Chitinophaga sp.
ATACAAAGTACCTTATTCATATATGCAATACAGTTGTTTTATCCATATCTTCCAGGGCAATTCCTTTTGTTTCCGGCATCATTCGCCATACAAATAGTAATTGGAGTACCATCATAAAACAAAAAAATCCAAATATATAACTGCCCCCGACTTTCGTAGCAAAGAAAGGAAATGTTTGAGCAACAACTGCCGCCCAAGCCCAATGCGTTAAGCATCCAAAAGAAGTACCTGCAGCTCTGACCGAATTGGGAAATATCTCAGAAATAAAAACCCAGATGACTGCGCCCTGGCCAATTGCATGCGCAGCTATGAATAAAAAAACATAATAAGTAATGAACTGCGTAGCTCCATTATTGAAAGAAACAGCGATTAACCCAAGGGAAACTATATATCCGGCTGAACCGATAAACATCAGTGTTCGTCTTCCAAACCTGTCAATCAGCGACCAGCCAATGATAGTAAAAGCCAGGTTCACTACACCAATACCAGCGGTACTTAAGAAAGCAGCATCTTTACCAATACCTGCCATCTCAAACACCCTTGGAGCAAAATAAATAATAGCATTGATCCCTGATAACTGATTGAACGTAGCCAGTAAAAAAGCAAGTAATAGTGGTTTGTAAAATTTTTTATTAAATAATGGCTCTTTTTTTTCCGATGCACCGGCTTTTATTTCATTGATTGTTTTATCCACATCATCTTCAGTAATAGATAGTACCTCTCTTGCATGCGCCTCATCATTTTTATGCAGCAATAACCATCTTGGAGTTTCAGGTACTGCGAGCATAAACAAAGAGAAAAGTAAAGATGGCACAGCTACAATACCAAGCATCCACCGCCAATCGTTAACCCCGCCAACTCCCTGCAGGAGGTAGTTGGATAAATAGGCTATAAGTATACCACTTACTACATTTAACTGAAATGAGATCACCAGGCGGCCCCGATACCTGGCCGGGGCTATTTCGGAAATGTAAACAGGCGCTACAACTGAAGATGCCCCAATGCTCAAACCACTTATAAACCGAAAAAACATAAATGAGTATACTTCCGGAGACAATGCCGCACCTACAGATGAAATAAAGAATAGTACCCCGATCCATAGTAATGTTTTTTTTCGACCAATCCTGTTTGCCGGAACGTTGCCAAAGGCAGCACCAAAAGCAGTACCGTATAAAGCCATGGCAATAGCAGTGCCATGTTCCCACTCACTCAGGTGCCACAACTGCTGTATAGCCTTTTCAGCGCCGGAGATCACCGCCACATCTAAGCCAAAAAGCAAACCGCCAAGGCCTACTGCAATTGACCAAAGAATTATTTTTCTATTCATTGATTTTTACAATTGATAAATTATTGCTTCGTATGGTTTTAGTGTAGCACCAGCAGAAGGTGTTGAGTAATTACTAATAAGGACTATCCCTTTGTTTACATTAATACCGGTATTTACAGAAGCTATTTTCCCAGTGAAATTCAGTAATACCAGCAGTTTTTTGCCATTTAACTCCCTTGTATAGGCAAATACATCAGGATTTGTTTTATCAAGTAAGGTATACTTACCATAAATCAATACGTCATTACTCTTCCTTATTTTTATCATCTTACGGAAGTAATTGAGACAACTATTTTCATCATTTTCCTGCACCAAAACATTGATCGTTTTGTAATTTCCATTCACCGGTAGCCAGGGTTTTCCATTACCAAAACCAGCATTGGTAGTTGTATCCCATTGCATGGGTGTGCGGCCATTATCCCGGCTGGATATTTTCATTCCTTCCAGGAAACGCTTTAAGTCACCGCCCTTTGCTCTCACCTGCTCATAATTAGTAAGCAACTCCACATCATTATACTGTTCTACTTTATCAAACCTGATATTGCTCATTCCTATTTCGTCACCATAGTAATAAAAAGGGGTGGCCCGCATACTGAGAATAAAAGTGGTAAGTAATTTGGAAGAGTAATCTCTGAACTCCGGTGTATCATTTCCCCAACGGGTAAGCATACGGGGCTGATCATGATTAGCCAGGTACA
>CAZTKV010000344.1:0-2009 GCA_964614285.1 uncultured Chitinophaga sp.
TGAGCGATGCGACAATAGTTATAGAAACCGGGTTAAAAGGAGGCAGTATGATCACTGCTGAATTAGCTAATAGCTATAATAAAGATGTATTTGCCCTGCCTGGAAAAGTAACCGACTCCAAAAGTGCTGGCTGCAATTATCTTATTAAAAATAATAAGGCCATGTTGTTGACTGATGCGCAGGAAATAATTGAGATCATGGGTTGGGAGGAAAAGAAAAAAAGCGATAGCAAAAGGCAGCGGGAACTATTTATTGAACTTTCCCCGGAAGAGAAGATCATCGTTGAAATATTGAAACAAAAGGAATCTGCACATATTGATGATATCAACAGCCGCAGTGGCCTAAGCAGCAGTGCAGTGGCAGGGGCTATTCTCAGTCTCGAATTACAAAGTGTGGTACTATCTTTGCCCGGCAAGCTTTACCGGCTTGCCTGATGGCAGGCAACGAATCAGGTGCTTTTGTTGTCAAAGTAATCAACCTTAGTATAGCGTAATGAGACCTTTTCATATATTCCATTTTCTTTTCTCTATCATCTTTGTGCTTTTTGCAAATCCCTTACTGGCACAACCCTGCACAACATTAGGACAAACCCCCTCAACAGCTTTTCCTGTATGTGGAACTACTACATTTACACAGAATAATGTTCCCATTTGCGCTACAAATGACATCTTTGTCCCCGGTTGTCCCGGCAGCAGTGCCGGTGGAGCCAGTTACCAAAATAAAAACCCTTTCTTTTACCGTTTCACCTGTTATGTTTCGGGAACTCTTGGCTTTTTGATTACCCCATTGGCTAATAATGAGGACTACGACTGGCAGCTATATGATATTACCGGGAGAAACCCTGATGAGATCTTTACCAATAATTCATTGGTAGTAACGGGCAACTGGGCAGGTACTTATGGACCCACAGGAGCATCAGCTTCAGGTATCAATGGAATTCAGTGTGCTTCAGATCCGGCAGCCGGTGCACCCACTTTTGCGGCCATGCCCACTCTTATCCAGGGACATGAATACATTTTAATGATCAGTCATTTTACAGACACACAAAGTGGTTACACTTTATCATTCGGCGGCGGTACTGCAGTTATAACCGACCCTACTGAACCTCACCTGCTAAATGCCAAACCAGATTGTGATGGCACCAGGATCACCGTAAAACTGAATAAAAAAGTAAGATGTAACAGTATAACTATATCGGGTAGCGAATTCAGCATCACTCCTGCTGTTACTACGGTGATTGCTGCTGCTCCCGATTCCTGTGCTTTTGCTTTTGACTTTGACGAGATCATTTTAACATTGGCAGCACCACTGCCAAATGGCAACTACCAATTAGTAATTAATAATGGTACAGATGCCAACACTTTACTTGATAATTGTGCCAGGGCTATTCCGCAAAATGAACAAGTTCCGTTTGTCTACGCAGCCCCGCAACCAATTTTTGCAGATAGTATCGGAAGACTGGGTTGTGCATCAGATTCTGTAAAAGTCTATTTTCCTAAAAAGATCAGTTGTGCCAGTATAGCTGCTAACGGAAGTGACTTTTCTGTTACCGGACCTGCACCCCTTACCATTGCATCCGCCTCAGGAAATTGTATCAATGGCAAAACAGATTATGTAGTGGTGAAATTCACCACCCCGGTCTATACCGGTGGCACTTATCAACTTACTTTAAAAGCTGGTAATGATGGTACTGTTCTTATTGACGAATGCGGACAGGAAACCCCTCTGCAAACGCTTCCTTTCAATGCGGCTGACACAGTAAATGCAAATTTTACTTATGCTGCTGTTTTAGGTTGTGAAAAGGATACATTTATGTTCACTCACAACGGGGCCCATAATGTAAACAGCTGGAACTGGACATTTAATAATACGATTACCGCTACTACTCAAACACATAATATCATTTTCCCCGCTACCAGTACGAATAGTATTCAGCTTATTGTAAGTAATGGGATATGTAAAGACACCTCCACCACACAAATAGTATTGAATAACGAAGTAAAAGCTGA
>CAZTKV010000345.1:0-1995 GCA_964614285.1 uncultured Chitinophaga sp.
GAAAAAAAACCAATTCCATTGATCACACAATTATTCAAAGACACCGCATTTAAATTCTTTAAAGTGTATCCTAATCCTGTTCCGGCCGGCTCAAATATTTCCATTGAATGGAAACAAACTGAAGAAGGATATTATACCCTTCAACTATTCAATCAGGCGGGCCAACCTGTTCATCAGCAGGAGATATGGATTGATGCAGAAGCGAGGCTGCTGAATATTGAGATTCCTGTTGTTGCGGCGGGGAATTATTTCCTGGTAATGGTGAATAGAAAAACCGGGAAGAAATATTCAGAGAAAATTATCGTTCAGTAAATAAAAACCTGATGAAACAGTATGTAGTAGCAACCTTTGGTATTGTGTTGTGCTTTTATCTTACAGGAAAAGCATACTCCCAGCAATCAGCTTCTGCAGGTGCTTCCAAAGGGTTGAAAGAACTGAACATTAAGTTTATGTTGCGTGGATATTTTTATGCCGGTTCAAATATTGAGGATACCACGGCACCGGGCGGTTTTGGCGGGAGTAACAATAAGCCAAAGCTGATGGTGAATGAAACAGCACAACTGGGTGACCTGGAAGATATTTCCCTTTTCGTTGACACTACTATGCGTACCAACTTTGCTGATGGGTACAAAGGCTATAAACTTTTCCTCGTTAATAAATCAGGCAATACCATTTCTCTGCAAGCCTCAGACAGCCGGCTGTATATTATTGCTGAAATATTTTGGGGAGGAACCTGGCAGCCGATTGAGTACCTGCCATCCAGTTGGTGCGGCAACAGCTATCATCATGTATTTCTTGGGAATAATGAGTATTGGGAATTTGATATTCCGAAATACCACGGCAACAAAAAAACGAAATTGCGATACAAATTAAGCAGGGGTAAAGAGGGGATAATATATTCAAATGAGATAATTACTTATTTCAATAAGCAGCAACTTACAACCAAACAAGGACACAAATCCCAGGGTATTATGGATCCCTATAATGACTGATCAGCCTTTAAATCCCGGATGAAATTGTTCCATTGTTTTTCGTAAGAATTCCCTGTCCAG
The DNA here is from genome assembly GCA_964614285.1 of uncultured Chitinophaga sp. GTDB lineage: Bacteria > Bacteroidota > Bacteroidia > Chitinophagales > Chitinophagaceae > JJ008. Next base: position 1,053 of record CAZTKV010000345.1, read on the forward strand.
ATGTGTATAGATCTCTGTAGTGGTAATACTGGCATGCCCCAGCATTTCCTGTACCGCTCTCAGGTCAGCACCGCCTTCCACCAGGTGCGTAGCAAATGAGTGGCGGAAAGTATGCGGAGAAACCGTTTTTTTTATACCAGCTTTCAATGCAAGTTCTTTGATGATATAGAAGATCATTACTCTTGATAATTTACTCCCCCGTTTATTCAGGAATAAAATATCCTCATTTCCCTTTTGAGGTGCTGTATGTATCCGTATCTGATTTTTGTAAATAGTAATATACTTGACAGCACTGCTTCCAATAGGTATCAGTCTTTCTTTATCGCCTTTCCCTGTAACTCTGATAAAACCAAGATCAGGATATAGCTGAGATATTTTCAGGTTCACCACTTCGCTTACCCGCAGGCCGCAACTGTACATAGTTTCCAGTATGGCTTTGTTACGGCCACCTTCCGGTTTGCTCAGGTCAATTTGAGCTATCATCTTTTCTATTTCTTCAAAACCCAGTACATCAGGTAAGTTTCTTTTTTGTTTAGGAGCTTCGAGTAAAGTCGTAGGGTCGGTTTGGCAGATATTTTCGAGGATGCAATATTTATAAAAGGCTTTGATACCAGATATGATCCTTGCCTGTGAACTGGCTGTCATGCCCAGTTCGGCGATCCACTTCATGAATTGCTGCAGTTCTTTCAACCTGAGTTCACCGGGATTAATAAGGTTATTTTTTTCAAGGAGGAATTGTGTTAGGTGCTCAACATCTCTTACGTAAGCCTGTACAGAATTGTCAGACAAAGATTTTTCTAATTGCAGGTAGGCTTTGAATCCTTTTTTATAGGGCTCCCACATAGTGGTTAATTGGTTTATTTTTTTATAATTAATTAGGGAAACCTTTTTAGAGCAGGTTCTTCCTGATTAACCAACTCCCAATTAACTAATTAACTATTTT
>CAZTKV010000346.1:0-1990 GCA_964614285.1 uncultured Chitinophaga sp.
TTTCATATTTCTGTTTACCATAATAAATGCTGAAGCACAGCAACCAAAGTTGATGAGGCCTGTTGGTCATACGGATGGTGTTTCATTTATTGATTACAGCCCGGATGGTAATTATATCGTTACCGCATCTTCCAGCAACGAAGACCGGGTGGCCAAAGTATGGGAGATTGCTTCCGGAAAAATTGTTTTCAATCTGAAAGGACACGAAACCCGGATTCAGAAACTGGCATACAGCCCGGATGGTAAATACATTCTTACACTGGCAGGGTTTCCTTATTTGTGGGATGCCGCTACTGGCCACCAAACAGTCATGGTTGATTCCATTATTGCAGATGATATTCTCTTTAGCCCTGATGGAAAACATATTGCCTATGCCCCGGACAGAATAGATTCTGTGTATATCTGGGATATTGAAACCCGTAAAATAACCCTCCGCTTACCAGGTAAGGGTCAAAAATTTGATAAACTGGTATATAGCCAGGACGGGAAAAAACTATTTGGCTACAGCTTTTATGTTGCGGATGCTGAAGGCCAGTCAAAATTTTTTATCTGGGACACACAAAATGGTGCTATCGTTTTTGAAGACTCTTGCCGGAATTCAACAACCGGAGACGCTATTTTCTTTAAAGATGGTAAACGAATGGTTTTTTGCAGCGATAAAGATCTCCGGGTAATAAACTTTGAAACAAAAGAAACAATTAAACCCGATGAATTCAGTTCAACGAAAAATGAATTACCTGTAATCACACCAGATCAAAAACGACTGATTGTAGTAACAGATTACAGGTATATTATAGTGTGGAATCTTGACAGTAATAAGATAGAGCATGAGCTGCAGTGGCATGAAAAAATCATTGCGGATATGCTGCTGGTGCCGGGTGGAAAAAAATTATTAAGTATTGATTATGATGCTAATGCCATTGAATGGGATATTGAATCAGGTAAACCCCAGTTGCAGTTCAAAACCCATTACAATAGTGCTAATGGAATGACTTTAAGTCCGGATGGCAAAACGATTGCTGTGACAAGCAGGGAGGATAATGTTGTTTTATTGAGAAGCCAAAGCTATACTTTAGTACAAAACTTATTTGGATCCACAGCATACATTGATAATGTATATTTTACTCCGGATGGAAAAAAAATAGTAGTGGTAGAAGGAGCAAGTTTGATAAAAATAACAGATAAAGTTACCGGTAAAGTAGAAAGAACACTTTTTGACAAAAAGGGAAGGATTGATAAATTGATATTCAATCCGGATGGAAGCCGTTTGATCACTACAGGATATGATTCAACATTAAAGGTTTGGGATATAACGGCTGGTCAATTGCTATATACCATCCGTGCTGCTACATTTCATTTTTATGATGCCGTTATTCATCCGTCAGGGGATACATATATAACCTGGGAACCCATAGATGATATTCTTTCTGTAAGGGCTATGGAAACTGGTGACGTAAAGTATAAGCATACAATTACAACCAGTTATTCGGGTGATGCTATTGCGTATACACCTGATGGCAAATGGCTGTTATTAAACGAGGGAGGAGACCTGCAGGTCAGAGACGGTAAAACAGGAGCCCTGGTAAAAAAAATGACAGGCTCGAAAAATCCAATAACCTATATCAGCATCAGTAAAGACAGTAAAACAGTGGCTGCTGTTGCGGATTCCATACTCATGGCCTGGGACATAAGCAGTGGTAAAAAAATACTTCATCAAAAATCTTCTTTTGTATCTTATTATGCAGATGCATATACAGGATCACCCTCTTTTGTTAATGTACATTTTAACGATGACGGGAAAAAAATAATCGCTCCGGCTGAAGACGGAACAGCCAAAATCTATGATATACCATTGAATAAAATGGTAATGATGCTTGACAGTGCTTTTTATTACCGTACCCTGAGTGATGCTTATTATACTACTGATGGCAAAAGCATTATTACTATCAGTAAGCGAACAGGATATATCGGTCGATGGGATGCAGAGACA
>CAZTKV010000347.1:0-1968 GCA_964614285.1 uncultured Chitinophaga sp.
GGTAAAAGAATTCAATGATTATCGCACCAGGATGAACGAGGTTATTCTAAGTAAGGATAATCTTGTTATTAAACGATTGTGGAACCTTGATACGAATACTTATGCAGAAGGGGCGCTGGATGTAAAAACCAAAGAATTACTGGGCCTTGTGGCCAGCATGGTACTCCGCTGTGATGATTGTATCAAATATCACCTGGGTAAAAGCCACGAACTGGGGGTGAGCACGGAGCAGATGTACGAGGTTTTTGCGGTAGCCAATATTGTTGGGGGTACTATCGTTATCCCACATACCCGGAGGGCAGCAGAGTATTGGGAAGAGCTGGTAAATGATAAGAATTAGCCTTTTGGAGTATAAAAATCATGAATTTCCGTTCAGTATCCGATACTGATATTCATTAAATTTGCCTGAATCTATTTTTTATGAGTGAAGTAACGATAGCTCCTGCCCTGACTGCTAAAGATTTTGCCACCGACCAGGAAGTTCGCTGGTGCCCCGGCTGCGGGGATTATTCTATCCTGGCACAAGTGCAAAAAGTAATGCCCACACTGGGAATACCTAAGGAGAATATTGTGTTTATTTCAGGAATTGGTTGCAGCAGCCGTTTTCCTTATTATATGAATACCTATGGGATGCACTCTATACATGGCCGTGCGGCTGCTATAGCCTCCGGTTTGAAAGCATCAAGACCAGAGCTAAGTGTATGGATCGTTACAGGTGATGGCGACAGCCTGAGTATCGGGGGTAATCATACTATACATATACTGCGGAGAAATTTTGATGTCAATATCTTACTGTTCAATAACCAGATATATGGATTGACTAAAGGACAATATTCTCCCACTTCGGAAGAACATAAGATAACCAAGAGCACACCGATGGGAAGTATCGATCATCCATTCAATCCAGCAGCTTTGGCACTTGGTGCTGATGCCACTTTTGTCGCCAGGACAATGGATCGTGATCCCAAACATCTGCAGGCCATGTTGCTGAGAGCAAACGGACATAAAGGAGCTTCATTCCTTGAGATATACCAGAACTGCAACATCTTTAATGATGGAGCATTTGAGATATTTACAGAGAAAGGAACCAAATTGCAGGAAACACTCTTCCTGGAACAGGGTAAACCGCTGGTATTTGGCGCTAATAATGATAAAGGAGTAGAACTGGATGGTTTCAGACCTATAGTGGTGGATCTTTCCGCCGGCCATAGTGCAGATGAGCTATGGGTTCATGATGAACAGGATATTTACAAAGCACAGATACTAACCCGCATATTTGATGATCCCCGCACAGAGGGTCATTTGCCGAGGCCCTTTGGTGTATTTTATCAAACCAACAGGACTTGTTATGAAGATGCTATGGCAGCACAAATAGAAGAGGCAAAATCAAGAAAGCCGGCAGATTTGGATAAACTACTGAAAGGAAATGAAGTGTGGACGATTAATTAGTTGACAATAAGTAATTAAATAGTAAAGCCCCGGTATGGGGCTTTTATATTGCTGCAAAAGTTTTTAATTCCTTTTCGGCATTTGCAAACACTTTCTTTTCTTTCCTCTCATACCACCACTTCGGGGCCGTTTTTTTCATCACTGTATCAATGCTACGCATACCTAGTAAATTCCAGGCGCCCTGTAGTTTACCACCCAGTGATGGCTGCATGGCGCGGAGGCTCATAGCAAAACCACTGTCGAGGTATTCCATATGATGCCAGTAACCGGCAGGCATAAACAAGGTGTCCCCGGGCTGTAATATAAAATCAAGCCCTTCAGCCAGTTTTAATGCCGGGAACTTTTCGTAATCAATGCTTCCATCTACATAATAGTTTGAAAAATCGGCAAGGCTCAGCACTTCCCAGGGTTTGCGGTATAATTTGTATTGCTCTTTGAATGGAAACATCAATACCCGTTTACGTCCGCCGAACTGGGTGTGCAGTATATGCGACATATCAATATCAAAATGCATATGGG
>CAZTKV010000348.1:0-1953 GCA_964614285.1 uncultured Chitinophaga sp.
CATCCTTTGTAAAGTAACCAAGCCTCCTGTTACTGTAAGCTAATTGAAGTGTTTGAGAAATATCATTTACACTCACTCCCAATTGTGCTGCTTTTAGCCTGTCTATCTCCACTCTCAGCTCAGGCTTATTGAATTTAAGATCTACATCAGCATTCAGTAATATTTTGCTTTGTCTTGCTTCTTCCAGTATTTTAGGAAGTACCTGCGTCAGTTTTTCAAAATTGTTATTTTGAATAACAAATGCTACCGGCTGACCACCCCGGCGATTTACCGAGATCGTTTGTTCTTCAATCGCAAAGGCCCTTCCTTCATTATACCGGGGCAAATTCTTATTGATCATTTTCACAATGTCATTCTGCGATCTTTCTCTTTCATTTGGCTCCACAAGAGTTACTCTTACAAAACCAGTATTGGCATTGCCAGAGCCTGTAAAACCCGGAGAAGTAACACTCAATACCATGTCTCTCTCAGGAACAGAGTCAAGCATCAGGTTTGTCAGCCGGTTCACATATTTATCCATTGCATCAAAAGAAGTGCCTTCCGGCGCAGACAATTGAAGGCGATACTGACTGCGGTCTTCCATTGGTGCTAACTCAGATTGTAAGTTTCTGCCAATGAAAAAGATAGCAGCACTGCAAAGAACGATCAGGATAAAAGCCATCCAGCGTATGGCCATAAATTTACGCAGTGCAGCCTGGTAGCCATTTTCCATCCAGCGGAAGAAAGGTTCTGTCTTTAAATAGAGCCAGGTATGTTTGGACGGGTTCTTCCGGGCCAGTTTCACATTCAGTACTGGGGTTAATGTAAGTGATACAAATGCTGAAATAAGCACAGCGCCGGCTACCACAATACCAAACTCCCTGAATAAACGACCGACAAAGCCCTGTAAGAAAATAATTGGCAGGAATACGACCGCCAGTGTAATGGAAGTGGCGATAACCGCAAAGTAAATTTCTCTTGAGCCTTCTACTGCTGCCTGCCATTTGTTCATCCCTTTCTCCATTTTTTTGAAAATGTTCTCCGTTACCACAATACCATCATCCACCACCAGGCCAGTAGCAAGCACAATAGCAAGAAGAGAAAGAACATTGATGGTGAAGCCCATCAGGTACATAATGAAAAAAGCGCCTATCAATGAAACAGGAATATCAATTAATGGACGAATAGCAATAAGCCAGTCACGGAAGAAAGCATAAATGATCATCACTACCAGAAGGAAGGCGATCATAAGTGTTTCCTGAACCTCCAGGATTGATTTCTTAATAAATTTTGTTTGGTCCAGTGCTATATTGATCTTAATGTCTTCAGGCACATCCTTTTTTATTTGCTCCAGTCGTTTGTAAAACTCATCCGAAATTGAAACATAGTTAGAGCCGGGTTGTGGCACCACCGCCAATGCAATCATCGGAACACCATTCCCTTTCAAAACAGTTTCTTCATTCTCCGGGCCGAGCACTGCTTCACCGATATTGATTAGCCTAATATCTGCTCCATTGATATTTGTAATAATAAGATTATTAAATTCTTCTTCTGTATTCAGTCTTCCAAAAGTCCGTACTGTTAATTCTGTTGCATTGCCCGATATTTTTCCTGAAGGCAGCTCCACATTTTCTCTTAGGAGCGCTGCCTGTACATCGTTAGCAGTTATATTATATGCTATGAGTTTAGCAGGGTCAATCCAGATACGCATCGCATATCTTTTTTCTCCCCATATCTGTATGCCACTTACCCCGGGAATGGTCTGCAATCTTTCTACCAGCACATTGTTGGCAAATTCAGTCATCTGCAATTGATTCCTGGTATTGCTTTGCACAGTCATAGATAGAATAGCATCAGAACTGGCATCTGCTTTCGAAACTACGGGAGGTGCATCAAGGTCAGAGGGTAAAGAACGCTGGGCCTGTGATACTTTATCACGGACGTCATTAGCAGCAGTTTCCAGGTCAACACCAA
>CAZTKV010000349.1:0-1924 GCA_964614285.1 uncultured Chitinophaga sp.
TAACAGACTAATTTTATAACCGGATGGATACGTTATTATATATTCTGGTATTGGTAGGAACATTTTCGATAATGGAAGGGTTAACCTGGTGTACCCATAAGTTTGTGATGCATGGATTTCTCTGGTACCTCCATAAGGATCACCACCAGGTGGAGCCTGGATTTTTCGAAAAAAATGATCTGTTTGCGTTCATATTCGCCATTCCGAGTTTTTTACTGATATATTTTGGGACATACGATCATATCTGGTGGATGCAGGCCATAGGGTTTGGTATTATGTTTTACGGGTTTGCCTATTTCATCGTTCATGATGTTATTATACATCAGCGGTTCAAATGGTTTACCAAAAGCAATAATACATATGTAAGGGCTATACGATGGGCCCACAAGATGCATCATAAGCATTTAGGGAAGGAAGATGGAGAAAGTTTTGGTTTTTTATATGTCCATAAGAAATATATGGATAAAGTTCGCCGAGATAAAAAGCTAATGGCGGGAAGCAAAAAAGTAGAGTATGCTCCCGAGGCTGAATAATTACATACCTAACCCCTACCTTTATTTTATCAACACTTACTTCTGCTAAAATCAAGTTCATATGATTATGTTTTTTTGGGTGCAGGCTGTGCAGGCCTGAGTTTGCTGATGCGAATGATTCAGACAAAGAAGTTTGCTGAAAAAAAAATATTGCTGTTGGACAGACAACCCAAAACAAGTAATGACCGTACCTGGTGCTTCTGGGAAACAAAGAATGGTTTTTTTGATGAGATTGTTTACAAAAAATGGGATATGCTCTCCTTTTTTGGAGATAATTTTTCTTCTGTTATGCCGATAGCTCCGTATCAGTATAAGATGATCAGGGGTATTGATTTTTATAACTATAGTTTTAAGGAAATTTCTCATCATAACAATATTGAAGTTGTTGTTGCTGAAATAGGGGAATGGCATCGGGAAAAAAGTGGAACAACAATTTTTCTGAATGGGCAGGAGTATTCACTTGGTAACCCTGTCATTTTTAATTCTATCTATAAGCCTGCAGATAATGAAAGTGGTAGTATCCAGTTGTTGCAGCACTTTAAGGGCTGGGTAATTGAATCTGGCAAACCAGTTTTTGAACCCCAAAAGGCAACAATGATGGATTTCCGGATGCATCAGGACTATGGTACTACATTCGTTTATGTTCTTCCTTTCAATGAAAGAACTGCATTGGTTGAGTATACTTTGTTTACAAAGGAATTATTACCTGCTAATAAGTACGATGAGGAAATAAGGAGTTACATAGAAATATTTCTTGATATTGGTAACTATAGAATAAAGGAAGAAGAATTTGGCGTAATCCCCATGACAAATAGAAAGTTTTCATTTGGTGGCGAAGCATGGAATATTGGAACTGCCGGAGGGCAGACAAAAGCGTCCAGTGGATACACTTTTCAGTTTATTCAAAAACAATCTCAGCAAATAGTGGACTGCCTGTTGAAAGGAAAATCTTTGGATACAATTTCCCGGACCCCGGCCAGGTTTAGATTCTATGATAATACCCTGCTTGATATTTTATACCACGATACAATTCCCGGGAAGAGCATATTTACCCGCCTGTTTAAAAAAAATAAACCTCAGCAGGTGCTGAGGTTCCTGGATAATGAAAGCTCTTTTATCGGGGAGTTGAAAATTATTTCTTCATTGCCTGCCTGGCCGTTTTTAAAAGCGGCACTAAGGCAACTATGACTACTGATCCGGATCCATCTGCATGAATTCCCGTTTTACAGCCTTTAGCATGCTGAATAACTGAGCTACCTGGATCAGCAACAACACAGCCAATGCCAGCATCACATACCAGGGAAGTGTGATTGTTTTTGCCCCCTGTATTTTTTGGAATTTTTCAATATGCCACCCGGAAAGAGCTGAGCCAAAAGCCATGCCTACCAAAA
>CAZTKV010000350.1:0-1922 GCA_964614285.1 uncultured Chitinophaga sp.
TTTGTAACGAACCCGGATGCAAACAAACTGCAGGAAGATCCTGCCTTTGCTCATGCCAGCGCTTTCTTCACAAACTATACCTCCAAGTATGGCTCCTTCTTCCAGCAGTTCAATGCAAAGAATGCGGAATATGGAAGACTATACCTGAAGGGCATTATGGAAATGGACCCGGTCAAAGCAAAAATGATGTATCCCGATGCTACGTTCACCATGAGGGTGAGCTATGGCAATGTAAAATCATACCGCCCGAGAGATGCGGTGTTTTATGATTATGTAACCACCTCAAAAGGATTGCTGGAAAAATACAAAGCCGGCGATTATGAATTTGACCTGCCAGCTAACCAGATCGAAATGCTGAAGAAAAAAGATTTTGGCCAGTATATGGATCCTACCCGTAAAGACCTGGTGATCGGTTTCATCACCACCAATGATATCACCGGTGGTAATTCCGGTTCGCCTGTGATCAATGGTAAAGGTGAACTGATCGGTCTCGCTTTTGACGGCAACTACGAAGCATTAAGTCATAAACTGGCTTTTGATAAAGACCTTAACCGCACTATCTGTGTTGACATACGCTATGTATTATGGTGTATTGATAAACTGGGCGGTGGCGCTAATATCATCAAAGAACTGAAGCTGATGAAATAAGCCTGTTGTATTTTATAGTAAGAAAGCCACCTTCAGTACAGGTGGCTTTCTGCTTTATACCAAACAATTATTTGCTTAACATTGCAGACAAATCATTTCGTTGATAAGAAAACTGATCATTTCATTCTTTGCAGTGTTTGCCAATGCTGCTGCATTTGCCCAACAACCATTTTTTGGTCTTGCCACTGACCTGGGTATACAACGGAATTTTAAAAAAGAACAGCAATACTGGGCCATCGGTCATACTGTTACTGCCAATTTTCATCTCAACCCCAAAGAAGGGGTCTATGTTATGTTCGCTTATCATTCCAATGGCAAGTTCAACAACAGTGTAATAGCTACTGCCAAAGTTCCGGCTACCCTGCCACAATCGGTTAACTATACCAATGAGGCGAACATGCGGATCAAACAATTTTCTATTGGTTATAAAAAATACCTGAAAGGTGCTGCTGATGCAGAGAAAGACTGGAACCTGTATTGCCTGGCCGGTTTTGGTTTGTTATTGGGTAAGGTTACCAATACTCATTCCGTTTTGATAGACACGGTTGATTACAACCTACCGGTAAGAAGCGGGGAAGCGAATTTCAAAAGACTGACTTTTGATCTGGGTCTTGGATGGGAATTGCCGCTGGGCGGAGATTTTTATTTCTATACAGAAGCAAAGGCTTTTATTCCGGCCAGTGATTATCCCAGCAAATACATTTTTGTAAATAAGAATGCACCCTTCACCGGTTCTCTCAACGCCGGCCTTCGTATTCTTTTCTGATCAGTTACTGGATCGTTACATCAAATCTTCCTTCGGTAACAGTCATGGGCTCTGGTGAATTATACATGTTCAGTGCAGAGAACTGAAAAGTACCGGATGCAATTCTTGCCACGGTATCTATCCGGGTGATGGTTACCGAACCTGTAGAAGAAGCAGAAGTGATCCATTCATTCAGCGGCGTTATCCTTCTTTTTACATAATACCCATAACTCGATTCACCGGAAGGATGATTGACATCAGTATTCAATAAATAAGTACCGGTGCCGGTGATATTTTTAACCAGTAATAAAAATTCTGTTTCTGTTGGAGAAGAAGAAAAGTTACGGGCATTGATCGTAAGGTCTGTTCCCGCCATCCTGGCCTCCAGTATATCATTGGCCGGTAAGGCGCCAAAGCCCTGCGGCACCCATAATGCACCATTCACCTTAGCGCCAAAAGTATTGGCACCTGTTTGGGTGGCAGGCGGCAGTTCGGTTATTTCTTTTTTACAGGAAGTAAATACAAGGGC
>CAZTKV010000351.1:0-1921 GCA_964614285.1 uncultured Chitinophaga sp.
TTGTATATTAAAGCTCTAAACCTTTACCAATGATCAAAGAAAAAACGGATAAACGAACCTGTTTGGCCTGTGGCAACGTATTAAAAGGGCGGGCCGACAAGAAGTTTTGTAACGATTACTGCAGGAATAATTATAATAATGAACAAAAGGCAAAGGGAGGACAAAGTCCGCTGGTGCGTAATATCAATAACGCATTGCTGAAAAACCGGAAAGTGCTGGAGTCTGTTTTACCAGATACTGAGGAAACAGCAAAGGCTAATAAAGACAAGCTGCAACGGCTGGGATTTCAATTCAAATACTTCACTCATCTTTATACCACCAAAACCGGTAAAACTTATCATTACTGTTATGACTATGGCTACCTGCCACTGGATAATGATTGGTTTTTAATTGTAAAGAAAAAAGAAGAATAGTTCTTTGCCTTTACATTTGCAGCATGTCAAATCCTGTAATATGTATAGGAGCCGCCTTAGTAGATGAATTGTTTCATGCTACCGATAATATGCTGTTTGCCACTACCAATGATGCTACCGTTACAAAAACTGCCGGTGGCGTAAGCCGCAATATTTCTCATCAGTTAGCCTTGCTGGGTGTACCGGTTCAGCTGATCAGTGTTTTTGGAGATGACAGTGATGGTGACTGGTTAAAACAGGTTTGTATTAATGCCGGTGTTAAACTCGATGCTTCAATTACTAAAAAGGGGCTTTCCGGAAAATACACCGGTATCCTGAATGTGGACGGCTCATTGTTTTCTGCTTTCTTAACGAATGCTGCTAATCATTTGATCACACCAGAGCATTTAACCAGGCATATTGAGCTGCTAAGAACCGCTTCCTTCCTGTTAGCTGATGCCAATATCAGTGTTGATACGGCTGAATGGTTACTTGCGTTCAGTAAAGAAACCGGGATTCCGTTTGTGTTAGAACCGGTTTCGGTTCCCCCCGCCAAAAAATTCACCAATGTTAACCTGGATGGCTTGTATATGATAACACCCAATGAAGATGAATTGCCGGTGCTTTGTTCAGAACAGGCTTCTATGACGCAAATGCAGATACAGCAATTGCTGGAAAAAGGAGTACAGAATATCTGGTTGCACAATGGCAAAATGGGTTCAGCATTGTACAATAAAGAAAAAGCAATTACTCTTCCTGCTCCTTCTTTGGAAGTGGTGGATTGCACCGGTGCCGGTGATGGTTCCCTGTCAGGCTTTATACTGGGCAAACACCTGGGTAAAGAAGACATGGATTGTCTTAAGCTGGCGCATACTTTATCTGCAGAAATATTACAGGTAAACGGTGCCATTGCCACACACCTTAACCAGGAAAAATTATTAGGTCTCATCACCAAATATTATCCCTCCTGATGAATTCACTATTGGAAATACATCCTGAGGTAAAGGAGGCGTTGAAAAACAACAAACCGGTTGTTGCATTAGAGTCCACCATCATTTCGCATGGAATGCCTTATCCTAAGAATGTGGAGACCGCTTTTGCAGTAGAAGAAGTAGTGAGGGCCAATGGCGCTGTGCCTGCAACGATCGCCATCTTTAATGGTAAGTGTTATGTAGGATTAACCAATAAACAACTGGAATATTTTGGTAAAGCAAAAGATGTATGGAAAGTGAGCTTACGGGATATACCTTATGTCATCAGTCAAAACTTATATGGGGCAACAACTGTTGCGGCCACCATGCGGATAGCTGATATGGCAGGCATCAAAATATTTGTAACCGGGGGCATCGGAGGTGTGCACCGTGGTGCAGAAACAAGCATGGATATCTCTGCAGACCTGACTGAGATGGCGCAAACATCTGTGGCGGTGGTATCGGCGGGTGTAAAATCCATTCTGGATATCGGGTTGACATTGGAATATTTGGAAACAAAGGGAATACCGGTTGTTACCTATGGCCAGGATGAATTTC
>CAZTKV010000352.1:0-1915 GCA_964614285.1 uncultured Chitinophaga sp.
GCCTCTACAAATAAGACCTCATCAAATAGTATCCTGACCAGTTTATTATCTGCTTTTATAAAAAAATATTCTGATGCAGCCGCATCTGCTACATTCTTGTCCCGTACTTCATAGTATTCTTTCGCTTTTAAAACTGCTTTCAGAAATCGATCAAAAGAGACAGGCTTTACTAGATAGTCTAACGCATTTACTTCAAACCCTTCCAGGGCATACTGCGGATAAGCCGTAGTGAATATCACGGGTGGCGGGTGCTGCAGCGATCTGAAAAAATCAAGGCCCGTGATTTTGGGCATTTGTATATCAAGAAAAAGTAACTGTGCTTGTCCGTTGCTGATCAATTCAGTTGCCTGTAATGGATTATCAAACTCCGCTGCCAGGTCAAGAAAATCGACATCGGCAATGTATTCTTTAAGGCCCTTTCTGGCCAGTGGTTCGTCATCAATAACAATGCAATTAATTATCATGATAATCGAATATTTAAGTGTACTGTAAAAAGATCATCCTGGTTGCTGATCACCAGGTCATGCTTTCCGGGATATAACAATTCAAGTCTCCGTCTGACGTTGCTGAGCCCGATACCACCCGGCCGGTCAATTGATGGTTGCTTTTCCTTTGAATTTTCAACTGCAAATATCAATGTACTGTTTTCGTATTGCATATCTACCCTCACAAAATTAGTTTTATCAATATGATGAGAAATATGCTTAAATGCATTCTCAACAAAAGATACTAACAGTAATGGCTCAATATTAAATCCCCTGACAGAAGGAGCACAACTGAAGCTGACAGCATACTTCTCATCCTTTCGTAACTGCTGCAAGTCCATATAATCTTTAAGGTATTGAATTTCTTTCTCAACAGGTATTTTATCCCCGTTAGCCTCGTACAACTGGTAACGCAGCATTTCAGAAAATTTATGCAGTGTTTCCCTGGCGGCTGTATTACTCTTATCAATCAGGAAATAAACGGAGTTCAACGAATTGAATAAAAAATGAGGATTGATCTGGGATTTTAAAAAGCTAAGCTCGGCTTCTGCCTTTTCCCTTGCTGTTTCTGCCATCCGCTGCTGCAATTTTCCATAATCAAACATTAGCTTAATGGCAGCTCCGGCTATAACTAAAAATAAATGTGGAATAATATTGTCATACACCCTTGCTTTAATATCCTGGCTCCAGTTATACAATGGTGAACTATTAAGCACCCTTCCAATGATATTCATTTTTATAATGCTACTTACTATCACCAGCGTAAGCAGGCAGATTACAAAAAGAAAATATCTTTTCCTGTAAAGTAGCCTGGGTATTAAAAAGTAATTGGTAACAGAGATCATGATAATAAGATCAACTACCTTAATCATCGTCACAATAAGAGCTTTTTGCTCGCTGGAATAATCATCTACCCTGAAAAAAAACCAGATTCCAAACACCAGTAACCAGAAAATCACATGATGCAGTTTGTACTTGATAAAGAAAGGGGCGTTGTGCATAGTTCAAAATAAAAGTACAAATTCCATCCGGTAGTGGAGATTACATTAAAGGATGAATTTACTTGACCAATTACATCGCTGCATTTCATCAGGTTTTTTCTTCCGCTGGTGTAGTTATCTCCCGGAAAAGGAGAAACCGGACGAAATTGAGCTGACAAAACAAATTATATGAAAACATATTTGCTGATAGTGATTGCTTTTTGCAATTCATTGAATGCCTGCAGTCAAAATGAATCGGGATCATCCGCAGAAAGTAAAACAAAAGTGGGTGGAAACTGTGAAGGTTGTGATGCAATTTACGAAAGCCCGGTACCTTTTGAAAAGTTAAACTGGATAGATACATTACCAGATTTCAATGACCCGGGACCAAAACTGGAGATCAGCGGTATTGTATATAAAAAAGATGGAAAGACCCCCGCTGCCGGTGTC
>CAZTKV010000353.1:0-1913 GCA_964614285.1 uncultured Chitinophaga sp.
CGATACGAAGCTGCGATGGGACTTCCGGGAAGAGAAATTGAGGTGGTAGACTTTTCTATTAAACCTATCCCGGATGCAGACGGAAACATCAGGTTATTAATTATTGAAGGCAGGTTGATAACTGAAATTAAAAAAGCAGAGAGTGAACTAAGGGAAAGCGAAACAAAATACAGGGCTTTTTTTGAGAATAGCCTTGATGGTATTTTGCTTACCTCTCCCGATGGGTCAATTTTATCAGCGAATCCTGCCGCCTGTACCATGTTTGGAATGACCGAGCATGAAATTATTAATGCAGGAAGAAAAGGTTTAGTAGATCTTTCTGACTCAAGGACCGAGAAATTGGTGGAAGAAAGACGGCTGAAAGGCAAAGCAAGCGGAGAACTGGTATTTATTCGCAAGAATGGTTCAAAGTTTCCGGGTGAAGTCAGTTCGGCTGTCTTCATTGATGCTTACGGCAGTGAGCGAACAAGTATGATTATACGGGATATTACAGAACGAAAAAAGGCGGAGGAAGAAATAAAGAAGTCAAACAACCGGTTTGAAATGATCTCCCGTACTACCAATGATGCAATATGGGAATGGAACATAGAAACAGGCGAATTGTGGGCCAACGAAACTCATCAGCATCTGTACGGACTAAACCCCGATGATCCTGTTCCTTCAGAAGAGGTTTGGAGGCAAAAAATACACCCTGAGGACAGGGCTGTGATCGTTAACAGGCAGGAGGCATCATTGGCATCTGGTACAAATGTTTTTATATCAGAGTACAGGTTTCTTGATGCCAGGGGTGAATATATTTATCTTTTTGACAGGTGTTACATCGTACGTAATAAGGAAGGCAAACCGGTCAGGATGACGGGTAGTATGATGGATATTACTCAACGTAAGGAAAAAGAAAGAAAACTTGCAGAGAAGGAACAGCAACTGCGAATATTTATTGAAAATAGCCCGGCTGCACTGGCAATGCTTGACAAGGATCTGAAATATATCATAACCAGTAAAAGGTGGTTAATTGATTACAGGCTTGGTGATATTGATCTGACAGGGAAAAGCCATTATGAAGTATTTCCAAATTTACCTCAACGATGGAAAGATATACACCAGCGCTGTCTTGCAGGAGCTATAGAAAAATCCGATGAAGATACTTTTGTGAGAGAAGATGGAAGCATAGATTGGGTTCGTTGGGAAATCCATCCCTGGTATAAAGATACCGGCGAAACAGGCGGGGTCTTCTTCTTGACTGAAGTTATTACTGATCGAAAAAAAGCTGCAGAAGAGCTCCTCAGATCTCAAAAGCAATTCCAAAGTCTTGTAGAAAATATTTCTGGTGTTTATTGGGTCAATGATCTTGATGCTCAAAAGGTTCTTTATATAAGCCCGTCATATGAAACAATCTGGGGAAGATCAACGGAGAAGCATTATAATGATCCGTCTGATTTTATCAATTCGATACATCCTGATGACAAAGCAGTACTCTTCGATGCATACAATAATATATTACAAACTAAGGGGGGTAAATTTTTTTACAGAATTATTCGTCCGGATGGAGAGGTCAGGTGGATAATGGCAAAAGTAAACGTTATCAAGGGAGCAGAAAATCATCATATAGAGTATGGGTATGCAGAAGATATTACAGAGCAGAAGAGGGCAGAAGAAGAACTGGTTAAATCTAATGATAGATTCAATATAGTTTCAAAAGCGACCAGTGATATTGTTTGGGATTGGGACCTGTCAGAAGATTCTTTGTGGTGGAATAATAACTATTATGAGAGCCTTGGTTATACCCGTGGAAATGAGGTTGTGCACATCAATGAGTGGTATGAAAGGATCCATCCTGATGAAATAGAAAGGGTTAAAAAAAGAGTTAATAAAGCTTTTGCTGGTAAAAGCTCTGTCTGGAGAGATGAATACCG
>CAZTKV010000354.1:0-1910 GCA_964614285.1 uncultured Chitinophaga sp.
AAGCCATTTTCTTCATTGGCAAATAACACAAAACGAATTGTCCGCTTAGGTTTATATCCAATGGCTTTAAATGCCCTGAGTATTTCAATTGTCTGTACACAGCCGGCCCCGTCATCATGGGCACCTTCACAATTATCCCAACTATCTAAGTGGCCACCAACAGTAATTATTTCATCGGGAAATTCAGCGCCCCTTAGTTCTCCAATAATATTATGTCCGATTGTATCGGGCAGAAAATGGCCATTCGTTTTCAAAGATACCTTCATATCCGCAGTCTTCAGTTGTTCACTCAACCAATCAGCATCTCTTAAACCAATAGCAACAGCAGGAATTTTTGCATAAGCAGAATCATATCTTGTAGCTCCTGTATGAGGGTTATTGTCTGTCGCATGACTCATGCTTCTTACAATTACTGCTTTGGCCCCGTACTTAGCTGCCCGGCTGGGTCCTTGTCCCCTGTATTGCCCTGCATCCCGATAAGACAAAAATGTATTAATATACGTTGGATTGAACCTATAATTGTAAAAAACAATCTTATCTCTTACCTCTTCCTTCCTTTTTTCCAGTTCATCAAAAGAGTTAACTAATACTACTTCTGCTGTAAGAGCATTGTTGCCTGTGCCTACAGAATTGCCAAGAGCAACTATATCCAGTTCCTTTACTACAGTTCTTGGAGATGACCCACTTTTTACTTCCGATCGGGCTGGTAAATAAACGGCACTGGCTATATCTTTTCCACCCCTCACCCAATGTGGCACTATGCATTCCTGCATCCAGGCTTTATCTGCACCGCTTTCCTGCATAACGTTCAGGCCCCACTGTTCTGATTTTACCATACCGGGTGATCCGGCCAGTCTTGCACCAATCTTTTTTGTTAAATGCCGCAGGTTTTCATAGGCTTTTCCATTTGTCAGTATTTCGTCTGAAATCCGTTTAATGAAAATCGAGTCTTCTGTCTGGGCAAAGGAGAATTGAACAGTAAAAGCAAACAATAACAGAAATGGCAGTTTTCGCATGAGCCTGAATTTTATTAAAAAAAATTGAAATCAGAAATGAAGATAATTATTTAAGATGAGTGGTAAACCAAACCCGTCTAAAACCGTTACCTTAGACATCCTTTTGAATTTTTGAATTATGAAAATTGGTATTGTTTGCTACCCGACGTTTGGAGGTTCAGGTGTACTGGCCACAGAACTGGGTAAGGCTCTGGCCCAGAAAGGGCATCTTGTTCATTTTATTACCTACCAGCAGCCTGTAAGATTAGGTGGGTTTACGCCCAATATACTTTATCATGAAGTACAGGTGCCTACCTATCCGTTGTTTGACTATCCACCCTATGAGACGGCGCTGGCCAGCACTATGGTGGATGTAATCAAAAACAATGATCTTGATCTCCTGCATGTGCATTATGCCATTCCCCATGCATCAGCGGCTTATATGGCCAAACAGATATTGAAAAAAGAAGGTAAGAATATTCCTGTTATCACCACCCTCCACGGAACAGATATAACATTGGTAGGAAGAGATAAAACTTATGCGCCTGTAGTAACTTTTTCTATTAATGAAAGCGATGCTATCACGGCAGTATCACAAAATCTCCGGGATGAAACATTCAAACATTTTGACATCACAAAAGAAATTGAAGTGATTGTCAATTTTGTTGATGTAAGCCGTTTCAGCAGAAAGCCGATTGATGCATTCAGAAAAGTAATAGCCCCAAACGGGGAAAGAATCCTTCTCCATGCCTCCAATTTCAGAAAAATAAAGAGAGTACAGGATGTGGTAAAGATTTTTGCAGAAGTGAATAAACAAATACCCTCAAAGCTATTGTTTGTTGGCGACGGACCTGAAAGAAGTACAGCAGAAGATCTGAGCCGTGAACTGGGTGTATGTGATGAGATACGCTTTGT
>CAZTKV010000355.1:0-1906 GCA_964614285.1 uncultured Chitinophaga sp.
TATTACCCGGCAAATAGATTCAATTTTCTGGAAGCCGGCTCCTGCAGGTAATCCTACAGGGAAAGTAGCCGTGATGATAAAAGCTACTGATCCTGCTGGCTTTGGAGATTATGTACGCTATTTTACAAAACAAAACGGGGATCCTTTTTATCCCGGGCTCAATTCCGTGTACGATGACCAGGTAATTGACGGGTCTACATATGAGGTGCAGGTCGAAAGGGGTATTTTGCGTACTGGTTCTACTCCAGAAGCATATAGTTTTTTTGATCGAGGAGATACGGTTACACTCAAACTCAGCAATATTGATAAAGCAACTTATGATTTTTGGAGAACAATGGAATTCACTTATGCCAGTGTAGGTAACCCTTTCTCTTCTCCGACTAAGGTTATGAGTAATATAAAAGGAGGGGGGCTGGGGTATTTTGGAGGCTATGCATCACAATACAGAACTATCATTATTCCTCAATAGTTTGCAGGTTATAAACATAGTTATATACATCTCCTGTAAGGTGATGGATGTTACAATCAGCATTACTGATTTACCGTTAAATTTGCCATCCTGATTGAATAACAAACAGAAAATAATTTATCAGTATGGAAGCAATAGAAAAAGTTCATTGTCTCATCATTGGTTCAGGCCCTGCTGGTTATACTGCCGCTATATATGCCAGCAGAGCTGGGTTAAACCCTGTATTATACCAGGGAATTCAACCCGGAGGTCAATTAACTATAACTACGGAGGTAGAGAACTATCCGGGTTATCCTGAAGGTATACAGGGACCTGAAATGATGGTGCATTTTGAAAAACAGGCAGCCCGAATGGGGGCTGATATCAGATATGGGGTAGCTACAACAGTTGATTTTACAGGCCCGGTGCATAAAGTGCAGATTGATGAAGAAAAATGGATTGAGGCGGATGCTGTAATTATTTCTACAGGGGCTTCGGCCAAATGGCTGGGGCTGGAAAGTGAACAGCGGCTGAATGGTTTCGGAGTAAGTGCCTGTGCAGTATGCGATGGTTTCTTTTTTAAAGGAAAAGAGGTAGCCATTGTAGGAGCAGGTGACACAGCAGCTGAAGAGGCTTTGTACTTATCAAAAATATGCTCACAGGTGCACATGATCGTACGCCGGGATGAAATGAGGGCCAGTAAAGTGATGCAGGATAGGGTGAAGAATGCAGCTAATATTAAAATATACTGGAATAGTGAGACGGATGAAGTATTGGGAGATAAAAAAGTGAATGCGGTACGAATTAAGAATAATAAGACCGGTGAAAAACAAGAAGTGCCTGTCAGTGCTTTTTTTGTAGCAATCGGACATCAGCCAAACTCTGATATATTCAAAGGCTGGTTAGATATGGATGAGGCCGGTTATATCAAGACTATTCCGGGTACCAGCAAAACAAATGTGGAAGGTGTATTTGCGTCAGGTGATGTTCAGGATAAAGTTTACAGGCAGGCGGTTACTGCAGCCGGAAGTGGTTGTATGGCGGCTTTGGATGCTGAACGTTACCTTAGTGCAAAAGGAGTTCATTAATCTGATATTATGCATGGTATAATGACTATTGAGCTCAAAGAGCTCCGTTTTCATACTTTTCATGGACTTTTTCCGGAAGAGAAAAAGACAGGTAATGATTTTGAAGTAAATCTCCTTGTCAGTTTTGTGCCAAACAGTACAATAATCAGGAATCTTGACTCAACTATAGATTATGCAAGGTTGTATGAAATACTAAAGGTTGAAATGCAAAAACCAAGAATGTTGCTTGAAACGCTGGCAATGGAAATCGCTGAGTTACTTCACTCTTTATTTCCTGAGATCAGGAAAATTGACATCAGTATCATGAAAGATCAGCCTCCAATTCTTCATTTTACAGGCAATACCGGGGTGAGATATCAAATCGAATATT
>CAZTKV010000356.1:0-1902 GCA_964614285.1 uncultured Chitinophaga sp.
CAGGTGTATTAGCCTGCCCGTTAAATGCCTGTGTGATCTGGATCATACCATTATCACCTGACTGGCTAACTATCCATACAAAAGGCACCCTGCCGCTGAACACTCCGGTTCCTCCGCGAATTTGCAGGGAACGATCACCATAAAGATCCCAGTTGAAGCCTATTCTTGGAGACCACATCAATCTTGTTTTTGGTAATAAACCAGTATTCATCTTTATACCATCTGAAAAAGTCAGCCCTGCTACAAGTGGATTGGTTACAACCTGGGGAACGTCAGGATAAGTCGGACGATCTACTCTTAATCCGATTGTAAAACGGAAGTTTCTGTTCAATGTTATTTCATCCTGCGCATATAAAGCCAATTGGGCAAACTTAAATGCGGAGAATGCCGGCGCAAAATCTTTTGACAGTGAGTATGTAATGGCGAAATCTCTTGGTTTTGCACGAAGAGCCGGGTTAGGGTTCAGTGCACTGGCAAAATCAGCCCAGGTATTAAAAACATAATAACTGGTAGCAAAACGCTGGAAGCCATTAATCGTTTCACTCAGGTCAAACTGTCCACCTACTGTCCAGCTATGTTTACCGGTGGTCCAGGTAAGATTATCAATTACTGAATAAGTTTTCACTTTTCTCAGGTTTCCAAAACTGAATGGCTCATACCCAAAAGAAGTATAAGGTGCCGGGGCAGATACTCCAGTTGAGCTTAAGATATCAACAAAAGGAAATGTCTGGCTGTCAGATTCACGGGAATCGTTCTGGTATGTATAAGTACCACGAAGTGTATTTGCAATTCTACCCCATGTTGAGTTTAATTCAGCTGCTAACGAATAAAGATTTGCTCCCTGGAAATAATTTGAATTTTTGAACCACAGCGAGTTATTGTTTGTACGACCCAGGCCGGAAGAATATGTAAAGCCGGCTCCGGATGTAGAAGAACTTGGGCTATTAGGTTCACCACCTTCTACCTGGCTGTAGCGAATATTGAACCTGTGTCTTGAGCTGATGTTCCAGTCAAGACGAAGCAAGTATTTTGTTCTTTCAATATTAGGAGTATAATTATCAAAAGGACCCGTTACATAACCGTAGTTTGTAAGCAGGTAATTACTTATTGCATTCAATGAGTCTGCGGTAGGCCGTGCAATATTGGGAGAACTTCCAAAAGGTGCAGCCGCTGTAGCTGCTGAAAGTGTTTGGATTGTTCTTGGTTGTTTTTCTGTTTCGTAGTTGAAGAAGAAAAACAATTTATTCTTGATGATGGGTCCTCCGATACGGAAGCCATATTGCTTAAATTCTTCCGGGGGTCTTGTGAAGTATGTTTTCTCTACCCTCCGGCCACGATGTTTTTCATTCCTGAAATAAGTATAGACTGAACCAGTGAAAGTGTTTGTTCCGGATCTTGTTACTGCATTGATAGCACTACCGATAAAACCTGTTTGACGAATATCAAAGGGGGTAAGATTAACAGAAATTTCTTCCAGGGCATCCAGTGATATTGGAGTACCACCTGCAGGAAGATTGCTGCCAATACCGAAACTATTATTGAAGTCAGAGCCGTCTACTGTAAAGTTGTTCTGCCTGTAGTTTCCACCACCGATTGAGGCGCCATTTGATTGCGGGGTGGCACGGGTAAGATCGTTTATGCTTCTGCTGATAGTAGGAAGCTGGTTGATCTGGCGGATACCGATATTGGTAACCGAACCAGTTCTGCTGGCATTGAGCACTGAACTTCTTCTGCCTGTAGTAATCACAACGTTCTCCAGGGAAGCTGTTGTTTTAGTTAACAGGGGATTTAATAAAAATGATTCAGCCAGTTGCAGGTAAACATTTTCATGTTTATCTGCTTCGTGTCCTACAAAACTTATTTCTATCAGGTAAGGGCCGCCTACCCGCATATTCTGAATAG
>CAZTKV010000357.1:0-1881 GCA_964614285.1 uncultured Chitinophaga sp.
AAATGATTATGATACATACTTTGTAAAAGGAATCATTGATGATGAGGCTAAAAAAGTAACCGGTGAAATTGAATTCTGGAGACGGCGGCTTTCAACGGATACTGGTAGTTACGTAAATATGCTTGAACTGGCCCGTAATTACCTGGTTCGGTTTAAAGCCAAAGGAAATGTCAGCGATTTGAATGCAGGGGACTCCTTGTTGAAAAGAAGTTCTGAAAGATTAGCTCATACAGATCCGGAGATTCTTTATGCGCTTACCCAAAACAGTATAACACAGCATCAGTTTCAGGCAGCAAAAAAATATATCCAGGCAGCTGAAAAGGAAAAGGGGGATCCATATTTACTCAAATTGCTGCAGTTTGACGTGAATATGGAACTTGGACGTTACCGGGACGCAGGTAAATGCCTGGAAGGCCTTGGCGACAAGTCGGCCTTTGATTACCTTATCCGTAAAGCGAAATGGGAAGATCATAAAGGAAATGCAGGTGAGGCAATTTTACTGATGGAAGAGGCCTTGGAAAGGGTAAAGGATATAAAGAAAAATCTTTTTTGCTGGACATTATCAAACCTGGGTGATATGTACGGACATGCAGGAAGGATTAAGGAATCGTACCAGGCTTATCTGTCAGTTTTGAAGAGTGATCCCTCCAATTTATACTGTTTGAAAGGAATTGCCTGGATTGCCTATTCACATGATAAAAACTATAGTGAAGCAGAACGAATACTACGGTATATTCTCTCTCTGTCAGAGATGCCGGAACTAAGACTAATGCTGGCAGATATCGCAGCATCAGAAGGTAATCAAAAAGAAGCCCGGGAACTTACGAGTGAGTTTATTGCTACAGTTTCAAAGCCTGCTTATGGCAGGATGTATAATAAATATCTCATTCAGTTATACTGTGACGAGTTATCAGATTATGATAAAGCACTATCGATAGCTAAGACAGAGTTAATGAACCGGTTTTCACCCGAGACCTGCGATCTGCTTGCCTGGACATACTATAAGAAAGGTGATTTAAAAAAGGCATATGAATTAAGTAACGGCCATGTTTATAATTTCACATTCGAGCCGGAGGCGCTTATGCATTCGGGATTTATTTATGCTGACATTGGTAAAACTGAAGAGGCAAAAAAAATGTTGAAGGAATGTCTTGAAAGTTCATTCGAGTTGGGCCCTATTGCAAAAAAACAAATTGAAGCAAAGCTGGCTACCTTATAGTAGCCTAATGGATTTTCCCGTATTTCATTTCACCTGCTTTAATCTTTACGGGGACATTATTTTCTTTTGGAGGTACAGGGCAATTATACACATCACTTATATAGGCGCAATATGGATTATAGGCTTTATTAAAATCAATAATGAATCGCCCATTTTCCACATCGGCGATGCTAAGATCCAGGTATCTTCCATTTTCATAACTCTCTTCACCATTTGTACTATCTGTAAATGGAATAAATAAATAGTCAGCATATTTTTCAGTTGACATTAGTTGCTGTGACTGGTAAACATACAGTTTCAGGGGTGTGTTATATAATGAAAAATATAATATTCCATAAGTTTTGTATGTTTTTTTCTCTTTGCCGGAAGTTTCCATTTTAAACCAGGGAGCTTCATTTATTCTTTCAAATTTAGCCTGTACACGATAGGTCTCATTCACAGGGAAGAAATGTATATTGTTTTTGTCTTTCTCTTTTACAACTCCATGATTCTTTACATATTGTTCCTGGTATTTTCTAAGCGATTCCGGGTAGTTGTCACTTTGTGCGGCAAGTATAGCAGAATGGATTGCTAATAAGAATAAAAGATATTTATGTATAGGGTTGGTATTTGTCATTATATAAATACATTAATTCATCATCAGAACATTCACACTTCGCTGC
>CAZTKV010000358.1:0-1875 GCA_964614285.1 uncultured Chitinophaga sp.
GTTTATAACTTTGAAAAAATTTAAACTATGAGTACAGCACCCCGTGTCAATCATGAAATTGACTATAAAATTTATGGCGAGGAGTTACAGTTCGTAGAAATCGAACTCGATCCCACTGAAACAGCTATTGCCGAAAGCGGAGGAATGATGATGATGGATGAAGGTATCCAGATGCAAACCATTTTTGGAGATGGTTCTGCCCAGCAACCTACCGGGTTTTTGGGTAAACTGGTAAGTGCCGGAAAAAGAGTACTGACCGGTGAAAGTTTGTTTATGACAGCATTTACCAATGAGAGCCAGGGAAAAAAGAAAATAAGTTTTGCTGCACCGTATGTTGGTAAAATAATACCGATGGACTTGCGGGAATTGGGCGGAACCATCATTTGCCAGAAAGATGCTTTTTTATGTGCAGCAAAGGGTGTAAGTGTGGGACTCCATTTTCAGCGCAAACTGGGTGTGGGCATTTTTGGAGGAGAAGGTTTCATTATGCAAAAAATAGAAGGAGATGGTATGGCTTTTTTGCATGCCGGTGGTTTTATTATAGAAAAAGAATTAAAGCAGGGAGAGATCTTAAAAATCGATACAGGTTGTGTGGTTGGCTATACACCCACTACACAGTTTGATATTGAGTTTGTAAAAGGAGTAAAGAACTTTATGTTTGGCGGTGAAGGTTTATTTTTTGCCAAATTGCAGGGACCGGGTAAAGTCTGGATTCAATCCTTACCTATAAGCCGCCTGGCCGGAAGAATAGTTGCATACGGAACTTACAAACGTAAAGAAGAAGGCAGTGTGCTGGGCGGATTAGGTAATTTGTTTGACGGAAGAGAATAGTTCAACAACATTTGTATTTGTTATGTAATTTCTCACAGGATCAATTCCTGTAAGTATTAATGCACAATAACAAAAATCAGAGGGTTAAATATTTCCTTCCAGGTAGGTTTCTGCAAGGGTGGGTTGGGTGGCACCTCCGGCCTGTTCAAGGGTAACTTTAAATGCAATTGACTGGTTGGGAACATTGGTCACTTCTATAAACCGGCCTCTGATACCATCATTGATAATACCAACGCTTATTGTTTTTCCATCCACTTCGGCCCATAACTGGTAGTCTTTTGAAGAAGAAGACCGGGGAAGATGATGGATCATGATATAAGCTTTACCGGTGCTTTTATCCCAAAACATGGTACAGCGGCAAATTGTATGAGAACCTACACCATATAGCGCAACCGGTGTAATGGCAGGGTTTGTGATAACGGTATAGTCGGCTGCGGGTAAAGGGGAGCTAGTGGAATTACTGATTAGTGCAGCCTGTTTTTTTGCTTTATTGTATAAGGTATAATTGAAGTAAGCGCTTATGCCCAATAAAATGACTGCTGCTGCAGCTACTGATCTCATCCAGTTAAACTTACGGCCCGTTGATTGTACAGGTCTCATCTGAATAACAGGGGTATTTAATGATGCAAGCTGCTGTAAAATCTGTTTGTCTGTTTCTGCATCAGGCAAAGTAGCATACTGAAGCATCTTTTCTTCCATATCTTTTTCATACTGCAGGATAGCTTCATGCAGTTCTTTGTATTGAGGACGAAGTGCTTCAAGCTCTTTCTCTTCTTCCGGAGAGCAAAGACCCATCACATACAATTCGATAATACCGGATGATATATATTCTTTAATATCCATTAACTATTTAAACTCTTTTCTTAGTTCGATAACTGCATTTCGTAACCTTGTTTTAACAGTGCCTAATGGTAATTTAAGTGCTTCCGCAATTTCTTCCTGCTTAAATCCCTGAAAATAGGAAAGTTCAATCACATCCTTATACTCGGGCCGCAATTTGTGAACCTGCTGGCGAAGCCCGATATGATTTATTCCGGTCTGCTG
>CAZTKV010000359.1:0-1873 GCA_964614285.1 uncultured Chitinophaga sp.
GCAAGGCAACCGTGACCGGGTATTGCATCAGGTTCAAAACGCTGAAAGATATAAACATTGATATACTGGAAGCGGCCATACGATATAGGGTTGAAACTTCGCACAAGGAGTAATGCTTTGCGGCCTTTGTTGGTGTAGCGCCAGGCCATGTGAGCAGTTAAATCACCAACAAACGAACAGAGGAAACCCAAACTTCGCCGTCATGCCTTCAGCCAGCCCGTAATGCTCATCCTGCTTCGTTTGCACAGGGTCACTTCATGTTCCATTTCATCACTCTTAAAAAATACGGCGGTCTTTGCCTCAGGTTGTATTTTTTGCACCGTCTCCTCCTTGTATAAGTATAACTGGCCGCCATCTTCTTCCAGCCAGTCTTCGTTCAGGTAATTGATAAGGGAGAATTTTCGTTTATTATCCGACCGGAACTGGTCTATATGCCGTTTGTAAAAATTTCCTTCCTCATATACGGCGTAATGAAACTCGTAGCTGCTGATACCGGTATAGCAGGTACTGTTCAGGTGGCCGATAAAAGCTTCAGCCAGCTCCAGGAATTCCTGTTCATATACATTGTTATTGGTTTTATCCAGCCAGCATATTTTATCGCTGCGCATTTGCTGGCTGGCATCTTTTAGTTTGCTGTTGCCTATACCAGCACTCGTCATGGCATTATCCTCCTGTAATTGCTTTATGTTTTGTTGCAGGCCCTTTGCCAGTTTACCGCTTAGAAAACTTTTATCAATACCCACTTTATTGGCGAGGTAACTATCTATCAGCACATCAAATTGTTGGTTCATAATCAGAGGGGAAAGTAGAAAGGTAGGCTATTGGAACTGTGTTTTAGCATAAGCGGAATACAGGCAGGGTCTCTGCATAACAATCCTGTATTCAGGCCCGGCCTGTTGGTGCCGGAATAGTTGTGTCGTGCCTTTTCTTTCCGTCAGGGGATAAACTATACCCTGCATTGTGGCTTGTCAGCAATTGTGGTTTTATGTAACTTTAATAATCACCATTAAACCTTTGCAAATGAGCAACAGCACTGCCACTATTGAAGCTTCACCTGCCATTAGTTTACTATACAACCTGATGGCGCAGAAAGATACGCCGTTGCCCACACACGAAGAAATGACAGGGAGTGGAATTGCTGCAAATGATGTTGCACTTATTCAGGAAATTGTAAATGTAACCCGGGAAAATAACCAGCGGCTGCAGTCATACTATGATGAAGCCAATAAACCAGTGCTTGAAAAAAGAATAAACAATGCACTGCTGATGGAAGAAGAAGCAGGCAAAAGTGGGCTGAAAACTATGGAATTGGTTGCAGAGCTCAAAGAGTCGTTAATCAGCAATGCTACCGGCACCCTTAATGCATTTAACCGGGTCATTCTTTTTTATAGTATTGCCTTTTTCGTAGGTATTGCTATGATGGTTGCTGCTGTGGTATTCGGGGCAATGGGTAAAACGGTGCTGTCAGTGGCATTTGGAACCATTGGATTGATAGATATTGTAACTTATTTTGTAAAACTTCCTGCCAATAAAATTCAGGAAAGCCGGAGTAACCTGTCGCAGTTACAGGTAGTGCTGCTGGTTTGGATGAAAGACCTTATAAATAATGAAGTGCTTTCAGGAAAACTGATCAATGTCTCATCGCCATCAATAAAGGATTATAAAGACCTCGCTGACATTAATATTGATAACACCAGCAAGTTGCTCAAAATGATTGAAACAATGGCCGAACCAAAAAACTGATCGGGCAGGGAGTTTATTTTACAAGAAATTAATTTTACTACCCAACAGCAACCAATATGAAAAACGAAAGAGTGTATAAACTGATCTTCGCCAGCGTCTATCCGCATTATCTTAAAAAAACAGAGACAAA
>CAZTKV010000360.1:0-1871 GCA_964614285.1 uncultured Chitinophaga sp.
TAGCTCCCAACGACACTGAAGCCAACCGGGCAAAGAACAGAAGAGTGGAATTGAAAGTTACAAGGCTTTGAATACAACCCTGCCTTGTAAAACCATAAATATTTTGCAGGTGGATCCGAACCAGGATACCCGGTAATGCATATTGTTTCACTCTCAAAACAAATTCTGACCATTCATCAAAACAAAATGCAGGCAATACAGAAAACATCGTAACTTTTATATCTAAATAATCAGGTATGAAAAAATTACTGGTAGCTGTTGTGTTGATAGCTGGTCTTACAGCGGTTGCGTTTGCCAGCTTTAATAACAACAGGAAAAAAGCTGATACTGAAAAAAAGATGGAGAAAAAGGAATGTAAACGTAAGTGTATGTTCAGCTAAGCTTGTACAGAAGAAATGCCTCCTGCAGTGTGTAACGCAATCAGCAGGAGGCATTTTATTCTCTGCTACTTGTACCATTTTGGTTGACTATTGTATGAGATAGAACTAATTTCAGTAAATGAGGAAGATCATTTTGCTACTCGTAATAATCGTTGTGTGCATGCCTGCCATACCCTGCACCACTTTCTTTATTAATAAAAACGGGCAAATGCTTTTTGGCAGAAATTATGACTGGATAACGGGGAACGGAATGATCTGTACCAACCAGAAAGGACTTGCTAAAATTTCGATGAATACGAATGACGGAGAAACCATCAGTTGGGTATCGCAATACGGAAGTATCACCTTCAACCAGTATGGGAAAGAGTTTCCTACAGGTGGAATGAACGAGAAGGGACTGGTAGTGGAATTAATGTGGCTGGATGATACACAGTATCCGGCGCCAGACAGCCGGCCGGCCATAGAGGTACTTCAATGGATACAATACCAGCTCGATAATTGCAGCACCGTAGATGAACTGATTGCAACGGATAAAAAACTTCGTATTGCTTCAAAAGGGACTGCTCCCCTGCACTACCTCGTAGCGGATGCCAAAGGTAATGTGGCCACTATTGAGTTTTTAAAAGGAAAAATGGTTGTACACAAAGGAAACGATCTTCCTTTCCCGGTTCTGACCAATCACAGCTATGCCTCTGGGTTAAGCATGGCAAAGGTTGCGGTATCAGCTCCATCGGCTGATCACCTTACATTCACCGACAATTCTGTCGAACGTTTTGCCAAAGCCTGTTATATGGTAAAGGAATTTCAGCAATCCAATATAGCAACTCCTGGAGTTGATTATTCATTCAGTATCCTGGATAAAGTAGCCCAGGGAGCACACACCAAATGGAGTATTGTATACGACATCAGTAACAGGAAAATACATTTCAGAACTTATGGCTACCCGGAAATAAAAAATATTTCGTTTGCAACATTGAATTTTGACTGCTCCCTTCCTTCAAAAACATGGGATATTAATCAGCATGTGAGCGGTAGTGTCGATGGGTTATTAAATGATTTTACGGCAGACTTTAACCGGAAAATAGTTGAAAAATCCTTTGATGACAGTGAGTCTCAGATCAGCGTTAGTGAGGCCGAAAGAAGAAAAACATATGAATACCCGGCTACTATTTCCTGTTTTATTCCCTCTAAAACAAAGTGAAATTAAAATATTCGGCAATTCTCTTAAATAAATAATAATCAAATTATTACAAAAAATAATCACCTGTTAAAAGAGGAAAGTACAACAATTTAATAGCCGGAAATCTCCCGATCCCTTAATTTTACACTGACTTCTTACCCATCAAATTCCTTCCATTTTAGCTGCCTTGAATATCGGTTAATTAAGATCGTTTAACCTGCAAAGTTGATTATTGAAATTTTAAAAATTTTGGGATTATGTATTCGTATGACCTGTTGGAAACCGGGTGCTATTACCTGGTAAAAGAAAAG
>CAZTKV010000361.1:0-1857 GCA_964614285.1 uncultured Chitinophaga sp.
TGCTTATAAAATTAGAACTATGTGGCTCAGCAAAAAATAATCAATTTGTAGTAGGTGAAACTTTCATAACAGTTCCTCCACTCCCGGCTTTTTTCCAGCTAATGTTCCATCCTGCCTCCTTGCTTCTTTCTTTCATATTGGTCAACCCATTTCCGGCAGACAGGCTTTGCAAATAATCAATACCGATGCCGTCATCTGCTACAGTTACTTCCCAGTTATTGTCGGCAATAATATTTACAATAATATTTTTCCCTTTGCTGTGCTTTAATGAATTGTTTACCGCCTCCTGTAATATCCTGTATAAATGAAAAGCCTGCGAAGAAGGAAGCTGGTGGTCTTTCCCGATGCTTTCGATCACTTCAATATTTATATCAGGGTAACTTTTGTGAATCCGGCTTACAAACACTTTTAACCTGTCGCTGATAGCTGTTAGCGATAAAGCTTCTTTCTTCAATACCCAAATAGTATCGTTCAACTCTGAAATGATGGCCGTAGAGTTGTTTTTTATTTCACTGAAGGCATTATTACTGGCTGAATCTGCCCCGGAAAGCTGGATATAATTCAAATTAGAGGAGAGGGATGCAGCATAAGCACCCAGGTTATCATGTAAATCAGCCGCAATCCTTACCCGCTCATTTTCCTCAGCAGCTTTCACTGCATTAGCCGCATTTCTCTTTT
Source organism: uncultured Chitinophaga sp. (assembly GCA_964614285.1). Lineage (GTDB taxonomy): Bacteria > Bacteroidota > Bacteroidia > Chitinophagales > Chitinophagaceae > JJ008. The sequence continues at coordinate 679 of CAZTKV010000361.1, forward strand.
CCTCAGCCAATGCAAGCTCCATTTTCAAGCGTTGTCTGCGCCGGTAATCCCGGAAAATAAAATAAACCGTAAGAAGTGCAACTGCCATCAATCCCAATGACCCATACATGAAAAAATTCTTTCGCTGCAATCCATATTTCTGCTGCAGAATAGTATTTTCTTTTTTCTGCACTTCGTACTTTGCTTCAGCATCAGCAATAGCCTGTGCTGAATTGGCTTCATAAAATGAATCCTTCGCTGCTATAAGCTGTTCCAGTGTTTCCTGGTACTCAGGATACATCCCTGCCTTTTTATAATATTTTGATAAGGCCTGAAAATAAGCTAATCGCATCTTGGGATCATTAGTAAAAGTAGCAGACTCTTTTGCTGCCGTATCATAAATATTTCCTGTTTGCAGTTGTTTCCTGCAAAAAGCAATAGCTTTATCCAACTGACCCGTATTAGCGTAAAAATCTGCCAGTTGCAGATTATCATCTACAAAAAACCCACCCCCGCTGGTCAAATTTCTAATATTAATCATTTCCTTTAATGATGCTTCCGCTTCATCCAGCTTACCCTTTTTGGTCATGACGCTGGTTTGCACCCGCAAGGCAGTAGCCAGGTAGTTAAGATTTTCAAGTTTCCTGCAAACTGGTACCGCTCGCTGAATATAATAAAATGCAGAATCTGTTTTCCCTATACGGTCATAAGCATTTGCTGCATTCACATAAACAGCCGCTAATACAGGATTATATTTTGGGCCAGCTGCAGAAAAAGTAATTGCTTTTTGAATCCATTTCATTGCTTCTTCCGGCTCACCCCTCGCTATCGCAATGGAACCAACCGTATTCATAATACCACCCATATTTAAGGTGTCTTTATATTTTTCAGCCTCACCAAGTAAGGGGAAAAATATAGCCAGGGCTTTTTCGAAATCAGATTTGCTGCCAAGGCACATTGCCTTTTGCCGGGTCAACTTAAAATAAATATCCCTTGTAGACGGATCTGTTGTCGAATTCAGCGGAATTTGGGGTTCAATAAAAGCCAGTGCACTATCCACCCAGCCCCACTGCATATATGCATTAGCCAAAGCCAGCGCTGCCAGGCTAACCTGTCTTTTATTCTTTTGCACTGCTGCTAAATCTCTTGCCTCGATTGCATATGCATATAAAGTATCCCTGTTCAGGCTTTGGTATTCCT
>CAZTKV010000362.1:0-1852 GCA_964614285.1 uncultured Chitinophaga sp.
TATCCTGGCTCAGGTATTTTTCCATCACCATGAACTGGAAATCACCAACCGTATTACTGCTGGCAAGACTTTCGTACCGGCTGATAATATTTACTTCTTTGTTGGCCACAAGGTCTTCTACTACTTTGCGGAACATAAGGTTTACCCTTGGCTCCATCCGGAATCCCAGGCGGAAATCAACCCGTATAATATCATTCGGAATAATATGTTCTACTTTATACTCGCAGGTATAAGGATCATCAACTGTATCGATGTGAACGAACCAGTAGATATCAGCCCTTTTGGGTTTTTTGTTGAGTATAGAGTAGATGATCTTATGTTCAATTTCTTTTGGATTATTGGCACTTGTCATATACACCAGGTGGGTGGCATGTTTTGGAACAGATTTATCATTACTCAGCTCCTGTATTTTAGGTATATAATGTTCCAGTCGAACGAACTCGACATAACGATTTTTTATCTTTCTTGCCCTGTACCATATATACATTACCAGGAAGACCAGTGTGCCTATGATTAATGTAATATAACCTCCATGTGTGAATTTTACCATTAATGCAACGAGATAACCAATTTCAACGATCAGGTAACTGGCGAGGAAAAAATAAATCCAGGGAGATTTTGCTCTTTGTAAAACGAGGTAGTTCGCAAACAAAATCGTTGTAGCAAGCATAGTGACGATGATAGCAAGGCCATAGGCAGCTTCCATGTTGGAGGATTTCCGGAAGTAAAGTACAATACCGGCACAGCCCAGGAACATAAGAAAGTTTATTGCCGGGACAAACAATTGCCCTTTTGCTTCTGAAGGATACCGGATTCTCAGTTTAGGCCAAAGATTAAGTCGCATAGCCTCACTTATCAGGGTAAAAGCACCGGATACCATCGCCTGGCTGGCAATAATCGCAGCTGTAGTGGCAATTATTACACCTGGTATGATGAACCATTGGGGCATCAGGTCATAAAAAGCATTAATACTAAGTGAACTTTTTATTTCAGGAGTGATGGTAAGACCACTCCGGTGAGACAACAAGTAGGCTCCCTGGCCAAAATAATGCACCAGCAGGCATGTTTTTACATAGATCCAGGAACTGCGGATATTTCCCCTTCCACAATGCCCCAGGTCACTGTATAAGGCTTCAGCGCCAGTCGTACAAAGGAATACAGCTCCTAAAAGCCAGAAACCACCTGAATAGTTCCGCAGGAATTCAATCGCATAATAAGGACTCAGTGCTTTAAAAATGGTAAGGTCATCAAATACATGAATTACCCCAAGCACCAGCAACATGGTAAACCAGATAAGCATAATTGGACCAAACATCTTCCCGATAGAAGCTGTACCAAATTGTTGCATAAAGAAAAAGAGAGCAAGAATAGACAGAACAATAATAACTACTGTGTCGCTTCCGTCCTCAATTCCTAATGTTGGTAATTCTTTCAAACCTTCAATAGCAGAAGTAATAGAAATAGGAGGAGTAATAATACCATCTGCCAGTAAAGAGGCGCCGCCCACCATAGCAGGGATGACCAGCCATTTTTTACGCCGCCTTACTAAGGCGTATAAGGCAAATGTTCCACCCTCACCCCGGTTGTCTGCACGCAATACCAGGATTACATATTTAATAGTTGTTTGAAGTGTTAAGGTCCAGATAATGCAGGATAAAGTACCTAAAATAAGATCTTCATTTACCAGCCGGTCGCCAATGATAGCATTGAATACATAGAGTGGTGATGTTCCGATATCTCCGTAAATAATTCCCAGGGCAATAAGCAACCCTGCGCCGGTAACCTTGTTTGTCGATGCTTTCACTTTTGGAACTTGTGGTTTGTTTTCTGGCCTGCCCGCCGGTACCCGGTC
>CAZTKV010000363.1:0-1837 GCA_964614285.1 uncultured Chitinophaga sp.
CACCGGTTGTGCATTCCCTGCGCAAAGGAATATTTGCGGAATGGTTACGCAGCAAAGGAAAACTGGGCGGACAGCATAAGGTACCCCGACTGAGCAATGATAGAACATACCTGGAAGAAATACTCTCTATCCGATAAGCCTGCATCTATGTACATAAAACTGGTTCTTTTTTTATTACTGAATATACTTTTCGACACTCTTTCATTTTCACAACAGCCCCTGAAACTGGTTGATCAGAAGATCCAATTAGAAGGAAATATTTCTTTTACTCTTAAGATACCTTCAGGATACAAAATTCGTGTTGCAGCAGAAGGATTGGATCGCCCCCGCTTCTTTGCTAAAAGCCCGGATGGGAGATTGTTTGTTACTGATATGTATGATAAGACTGACAATAAAAAAGGTAAAATATTTATATTGGATGGCTGGGACAATAAAACAAAGCAGTTTACAAATGTTATTACTTATCTGAAAGATCTGCATAATCCCAACCAGGTCGGTTTTTACAGCAATGACACACAGTCATATATCTATATTGCAGAAACACACCAGTTAAGTTATTATCCCTACAACAATGGAGATAATAAACCATCGGGTACGGCAAAAGTCATTGCAACTTTTCCGGATTATGGGCTGAGCTACAAGTATGGCGGTTGGCATCTTACCAGGAGTTTTGCTTTTAGTAAAAATAAAATCTATGTCAGTGTAGGCAGCAGTTGCGATGCTTGTATAGAAAAGGAAGAGATAAGAGCTACCATCACTGAAATGAACCCGCTTGATGGTAGCGATAAGCAAATTATAGCCCGCGGCTTGCGAAATGCGGTTGGTCTGAAATGGATCAACAATGAATTATGGGCTACGAATATGGGAAGAGATAACAGGGGACCTGATAAGCCGGAAGAGCAATTGATGAAAATTGAACGAAATGCATTTTATGGGTGGCCTTATTATTACCAGTATAAGAAGCAGATTGTTACCGATCCTGATTTTAAAGATTCTGTCCATCCTGCATGGGTAAAGCGACCGCCCATCAGCAAGTGGGGTATTAAAGCCCACTCTGCACCTCTGGGGTTTGATTTTTTTAAAGAATTTAAAGATCCGGTACTCAACAATTCATTTGTCACTGCGCTGCATGGAAGCACCAGTGTGTGGAGGCAGCGGGGTAATGCTGTAGTACAAATGTTACCCAATGGTACTTACCGGGAAATAGTTACAGGATTTTTACAGGGAAAGACTGAGGATAAACGGTATGGCCGCCCCTGTGATGTGATACAATGGGATGACCGCTCCTTTTTTATCAGTGATGATAAAAATGGGGTGATCTATTATATATACAAGGAAAAATAATGACGGGTATAGTTTGCTATAATTTTCTTTCTTTTGTCAAACAATAAAATCAGGATTATGAAATTACTCGAAGGAAAAGTTGCGGTTGTAACAGGTGCTGCCCGTGGAATAGGGGAAGGAATTGCTTTAAAATTTGCAGAGCATGGCGCTAATGTAGCTTTTACTTATGTAAGTGACAGCAGTGCAGAAAAAGCCGCCTCCCTGGTGGCGAGGCTGACTGGTCTTGGTATTCATGCCAGGGCATATAAAAGTAATGCCGGTGATTTTGCACAATGTGAAACCTTTGTAAATGATGTGCTGAAAGAATTTGGCACCGTTGATATATGTGTAAACAATGCAGGCATATCCAAAGATAATCTCCTGCTCCGCATGACACCGGAACAATGGAATGAGGTGATACAGGTGAACCTGAACAGTGTATTTTATATGACCAAGCAGGTTATCCGCCCGATGATGAAGGCCAAATCCGGTTCTATCATCAATATGAGTTCTA
>CAZTKV010000364.1:0-1821 GCA_964614285.1 uncultured Chitinophaga sp.
ACCTAAGGCTTTCTTTGCCACTTTTACCATGGAAGGATAAACACATATCGCTGCTACTGTCGGAATATCGGCTACTGCATCATGCGGGTGCATGGCCTTGTAGCAAAGCTGTTTCACTTTACCATCAGTATCTTTTCCTTCCAGGGTGGTAAGGTCAATCATATTCAGTACCAGCTTCAACCCATTCATCTTGGCTTCATTCTTAATACTGCGTTTGGTAAAACGGGAAGCCCTTTCTTCCACACCCACCTGGTCTATCCGGGGGGAAAGGCCAAAATCAGGCAATACAATTCTTTCCTTTGTTACAGGCATATTTCTGTTTTCTTGGTCTTCAAAAGTAAAACTATTTATGGGGATTAATAATGTGGAAAGAATAAGTGTAACTCACTGAAAGGTAATTATAACTTTTGCGTCAAAGGTCCGTTTACAGCCGCTCATCCCAATGTCGGTGATTGAACAAGTTTTTTAAGTAAAATCGTTTTTCGATAACTTTCATTAAAATCAAACAACTGTATGAGAAAACTGAAGAGACTGGCCGGGGCAGGATTGTTCCTACTGCTCGCCTGCGCATCTTTTTCCCAGCCCACATTTCCGGAAAATGGTGTGGCCGATCCAAGGCATGGACATTATGCCTTTACCAATGCCACCATTGTAAAGGATGCCACTACCACACTTACCAATGCCACCCTCGTAATTAAGGATGGTAAAATCATTGCTGTCGGAACAGGTTTAAAAACCCCGGCGGGTGCAGTAGAAGTAGATTGCAAAGGCAAATACATTTATCCCTCTTTTATCGACCTGTATGCTGATTATGGTATTGCCCAGCCACAAAGACAGGGCGGCGGACAATTTAATTTCAACCAGCAACCGCAATTAGAAACTGCGGTAAAAGGGGCTTATGGCTGGAACCAGGCCATTAAGAGTGATGCGGATGCGTACAGGGTGTTTGCCGTGGATGATGCGAAAGCAAAGCCTCTTCGTGAAGCAGGTTTTGGAACGGTACTTTCCCATATCAGGGATGGTATTGCCAGGGGAACAGGGGCTGTGGTAACATTGGCCAATGAGAAAGAGAATTTTGTGATTGTAAAGGAGAAAGCTTCTGCTCATTATTCTTTTAATAAGGGAACTTCCACTCAAAGCTATCCTGGTTCTATGATGGGTATGATTGCACTATTGCGTCAGACTTACCTGGATGCACAATGGTACAAGACACAACCACCTGCTGAAGGTCTTAATCTCAGTTTGAAAGCATGGAATGAAAACCAGGGGTTGCCCCAGGTTTTTGAGGCAAATGATAAATGGAATAACCTCCGGGCAGACAGAATTGGCGATGAGTTTGGTGTGCAATACATCATCAAGGCCGGGCAAAACGAGTATCAGCGGATAAAGGAAATGAAGGCAACCAATGCCACTTTCATTTTGCCGCTTAATTATCCACAGGCACAGGATGTGGAAGATCCCAATGATGCCAGGTTTGTTTCACTGGGTGATATGAAACATTGGGAACTGGCGCCGGCTAATGCTGCTGCTTTTGAAAAAGCAGGAATCCCGTTTTGTTTAACCACTGCTGACCTGCGCAGTGTAAGCCAGTTCTGGGCAAACCTTCGCAAAGCAATGGAGTATGGATTAAGTGAAAATAAAGTAATGGAGGCTTTGACAAAAACACCTGCCACCATCATGGGTATCTATGATAAAGTAGGTAGTCTTGATGCGGGAAAACTCGGTAATTTCTTAATTACCAATGGTCCTCTTTTTAGCGAAAAAACAATTATTCTGCAAAACTGGGTGCAAGGAATCAAATACACAGTAAAAGAAGATGCT
>CAZTKV010000365.1:0-1819 GCA_964614285.1 uncultured Chitinophaga sp.
TCTCACTCTCCCATCTCACTTTATGTGTTACTGCGTACGGATCAATTACTAACCGAATAACTCACCCTGTTTCGTGGTAACCGGTAAATTCTGAAATTCAAACCGCTGAACTGCCTGGTATTTCATTTCACCTTCCGGTCGCCGAAGCAGTGTCATACCATCTGCAATAAAACGACCGGTAAAATGTTTATTGCTATACTCCAGCCAGCCCTTTTCATATTGCCATGGTTTCAGTTTTCTTGCAATTGTCAAATGTGGCTCCATAATGAAATGGGGCTTGTTATCATCATTCAGTTTCATCAGCCGCTGGCCATCTGTACGAATTTCCTTTACCAGGTTTTGCACCGGTAATTTGCTTGTTACATTTATATATATGGTATGTGACGGGAAACTGCCAAAGTCTTTTAACTCCACTTTGAACGGTGGAAAACCCATCGCCACCGTTTTCAGCCGATTGACAATCCGCTCCTCCATCATAGCATATTGCAGAAAGTTAACCAGTGTAATATGTGGCTTACCCCACCTTGCATGATCAGATTTGTACTGATTCGCAAAAGCTTCTTTTACTTTCATGATCCTGTTCCACAATTCTTCATGCGGACTGAGTACCAGTAAATACTCATATACCCGGTAGCCCGGGATAGTGTTAATAATTGTTTCCATAACCATCCATTTAAAATTTCAGAAAATACTTACCTATTTTCTTAGCACTAATTTACTAAATTTTTTAGTTATTCCAAATATTTTTGCCACCTTTATGCAAGAAAATTTATTCTATAATGACTCTGCTATCCTCCTTTCCTTCAGGAGAGGGGTTAGAGGTGAGGCAAAAATTATTTTTATGGAAGGGGAAGAATTTTACGGGGCGGCCTATAAAGGTTCGAAACAATTTAAACAGCAGGAAGTAAAGACAGCCAATGCTACCGGCTTTGGCGCTGCGGCTGACGACTACGCTGAAAGGGGTATTGACCTTAACGAGCAATTAATTCGTAACAAACCAGCCACTTTCTTTTTTAAAATGAAAGGTGATACCATGAAAGAGGCTGGTATTTTCGACGGAGACATTCTGATTGTTGACCGTTCATTGAAATTGGCAAATGGAAAAATAATTGTGGCTATTCTGAATGGTGAACTATTGGTACGACGGTTTCATAAAAACTTCTCCTCCGCATTCCTGATTGCCGAAAATGATCGGTACAAAAACATTAATCTGGCAGAATTCACCAATTTCCAGGTGTGGGGGGTAGTTGTTTATTCTATACATTCCCTGGGCTAAAGCCCAGTGCAGGACAAAACCCAGAACAATAAATTGCTCAGGCCTTCAGGCCTGAGACTAAAATATAAAATCAATAATATGGGATATACAAAAATGTGGGTTCATTTAGTTTGGGCTACCAAGAGAAGAGAACCTGTTCTTGACAAAGGCATAAGATCAAAGTTATTCTCACATATCCGGGAAAATGCCCGGACAAAAGGTATTTATATCGATTTTGTAAATGGATATGTTGATCATATTCATGTATTGATATCATTAAATGCTGACCAGACCGTTGCCAAAATTGTGCAGCTGATTAAAGGAGAGAGTTCTTTCTGGGTGAATAAGCATAGATTAACTTCTTCACAATTTGAATGGCAGGATGATTATTTCGCTGTGTCGGTGAGTGAGTCGGGTGTAAACAAGGTAAGAGAGTACATTAAAAATCAGGAACGACATCATACGAAAAAAACATTTCAACAGGAGTATGATGAATTTATGGAGAAATATGGTTTTGAACTATTACAAGAATCCCTGGGCTAAAGCCCAGGGCAAGACAAAAAC
>CAZTKV010000366.1:0-1817 GCA_964614285.1 uncultured Chitinophaga sp.
CCTTTGTATTGGCTGCATTGGCCTTTCTTTTCCTCGAAGTAATATTAAGGTTTACTGTATTCAGAAAATTTCCCTGATTTTATTATCCAGTATCTAGCAGCACATGAAAGCGTTAGTGTATAAATCTACCGGTAGTTGGTATACCCTGAAGGATGAGTCTGGCAGGGTCTGGAATGGCCGGATGAAAGGAGTAATGAAACTCGATGATATTACCAGTACGAATCCGGTAGCTGTTGGTGACTGGATACAGGCTGAAATAGAAAACGAGGGGAGCAGTACGGCAACTATCAATGAGATACTTGACCGGCATAATTATATCAACAGGCAATCGCCCCGGCATAAACACCAGCATCATATTGTGGCGGCAAATCTTGATCAATCTCTGCTTGTTGCTACATTAAAAGAGCCTAAAACATCGCAGGGTTTTATTGACCGGTTCCTGGTGGCATCAGAAATGTATCATGTACCGGCGATCATTGCTTTTAATAAATCGGATCTATACAGGAATAAGGAGTTGGATAAGTATGAGCAATGGAAAGCTATGTATGAAGCGATTGGGTATAAAGTGTTACTTGTAAGTGCGGAGAAAGAGGAAGGGCTTGAAGACTTGAAAGAATTGCTCAAAGACAAAACTACTCTTATCAGCGGGCATAGCGGGGTGGGGAAATCCTCGTTATTGAATGCACTCTTTCCAGGGATGAACCGGAAAACCCAGGATGTAAGTGGCTGGAGTGGCAAAGGACAGCATACCACTACGTTTGCCGAAATGTTTGACATGCCTTTTGGCGGTAAGATCATTGATACACCGGGTATGAGGGAATTTGGGCTGGTGGATATTTCAAAAGCTGAATTGTCTCATTATTTCCCTGAGATGCGGGACAGGTTAAATGGCTGCCAGTTTAATAATTGCCTGCATGTAAATGAACCGGGTTGTGCCATCAAGGAGGCAGTAATAAATGAAGAGATACACGAAGACAGGTATGTGAGCTATGTAGGCATACTCGACTCCATCGAAGAAAAGAATTATTAAGGCTTAAGCGATGTTTCGCTGTTCTTCATTAAATAATTTTCCTTCCAATACACCGGCTAATTCTACTACTGCTTTATTGTCTTTGTTTACAGCGTCACGGGTCTTGGTAGGGAAAAGAGAAATCCCGTTGTAGATATTATAGTGTAAAGTCATATCATGACCCTTAAACCGGAACTCCCAGTTTATGGTATCAAAATCGTCTTCTTTGTTGGAAAATTTTACTTTGAAATCCTGGCTCAAAACATTTGCTATATGATAGAATTGTTTCAAACCGCCGCCATCTGCAATGATGGCTTCTGTACAGCCGAGTGTGGTTCGTAGGGTAAGGCTCATAGTATTAAGTGTTTAAAGGTTTATATACTACAAGACCGAAACAGGTGGATTTTAGCTGCACATAACAGTAAATTAACTTCGGAATTTTTTGGCCTTTTTTGCGTTTTTTGTCGCATCAGGATCCCCGCTTAAAATCTTCTCCGCACCTACATTTTTTCCATTGGTGGGGCAACCTGTTTTACGCTTAAACAAGTTGCTGAACATACCGCAGGAAGAAAGCAACATCACAAGGCTCAGTGCTACAGCAAAAAATCGAAGGTTTTTCATTTTTTTCGGTTACTTGAATAACGAAATTAGATAGAAATAATTGCTCCTGCCATAGTAAATCTACCCTGCCGGACAATTACTATTCAGGGTCTTTACTACCGGGTTGATTTCTAAACCAATCGGCATAGCGGATATAGTTATTGGCTATGCGATTGATCTCTCCATGTATCAGTTCCTGCGAAATATC
>CAZTKV010000367.1:0-1812 GCA_964614285.1 uncultured Chitinophaga sp.
TATGTATTCGTATGACCTGTTGGAAACCGGGTGCTATTACCTGGTAAAAGAAAAGGAGGATTCTCCGGTGACCCTGATAAAAGTGGCATTGATAACAGATCATTGTGTCTTTGTTCAGCGGTTTGATGAACCCATGGAGACTGCCTGGAAACTTAAAAAGGATAATCTTTCTGATATAATTGAATGCCTGAGTGATGAAGCGGTGAAAGCATGGGAAGAACATTACAGAAGTAATGAGGATGCTTTCTTTGAAGAAGGCGATGATGAATAGCCCGTTCATATAATTTATAGCAGGGGGTGATTGAAAAAAGGTATTTTAGTTTCTCAATCACCTTTTATGTGTATAAAAATGATCAGCAAAGGCCTGTTGCTTACGCAAGCATTGCTTTTATCGCTGTACTTATCGGCACAGCCTTCTCCTGCTGCAACCGATGATTTTCTGCCAAAAGATTACCTGTCCTCATCCTTTCATGCTGGCAGGCGGGATGCACTTCGCAGCAGTATGCCCGACAGCTCCGTTGTAGTAATATTTGCCTACCCTACCCGTACCTTCTCCAATGATGTGGAATACCTGTATCATGCTAACCCGGATATGTATTATTTCAGCGGGTATAAAGAACCACATTCTTTATTGCTGATCTTTAAGGAAACACAAAAAGATTCTTCGGGCAACAGTTATAATGAAATACTTTTTGTACAAAAAAGAAATGCACAGGCAGAACAATGGACGGGCAAAAGACTGGGTGTTGAGGGTGCCAGGGAGAAACTGGGCATCAGCACTGTATTCAATGGTGCTGATTTCAAAAAATTCAATATTGATTTCTCAAGATTTAAAAAAATCATTTGCGACAGAACCCCGGTTGATGTTCCCAATGGTTACGACAATGCTGACTTATATGACCTGATGCAACAATTCAAACAAAAATCAGGGATGCCTGAAAGAAATACGCCTTCTTCAAAGTTTGACACAAGGCTGTATATGGAGCTTACCGGACAGCTCCGGCGTATCAAAACACCAGAAGAATTATCCTTGTTAAGGAAAGCAGTGGAAATCTCCTGCCAGGGGCATAATGAAGTAATGAAGGCCGTTCATCCGGGAATGTCGGAACTGGAGATTCAGGGCCTTCAGGAATTTGTTCATAAGAAACATGGTGCTGAAGGTGTGGGATATGGATCGATTATAGGATCCGGCGAAAATGGCTGTGTGCTCCATTATATGGAAAACACAAAAACAAAAGTGGGAACCTCCATGCTGCTGATGGATGTGGGAGCCGAGTACCATGGTTATACTGCTGATGTAACAAGAACTATCCCTGTTGACGGAAAGTTCTCTGAAGAAGAAAGAGCTATTTATCAATTGGTTTATGATGCACAGGAAGCCGCTTTTAAAACATTAAAGAATGGCTCTAAATGGGCTGATGCAAGTAACGCAGCAAGAGAGGCCATTGCAGAAGGTCTAGTTAAGCTTGGTATCATAAATGACAAAAAAGAAGTTGGTAAGTACTATCCTCATGGATTAGGCCACCACATTGGCTTGGATGTGCATGACCGCGGCTCGATGGAAACCATGAAAAAGGATATGGTCATCACTATAGAACCGGGCATATATATTCCCGGTAATAGTAATTGCGATAAAAAATGGTGGGGCATTGCCGTACGGATCGAGGATGACCTGCTGATAACAGAAACCGGCTACGAACTCCTCTCCCGTTTTGCCCCCCGGAAAATTGAAGACATTGAAAAAATGATTCTCCAGAAAAGTGCCCTTGATGATTTTAAATTACCGGCGCTGGAATCAGGAAAGAAAAAAGG
>CAZTKV010000368.1:0-1804 GCA_964614285.1 uncultured Chitinophaga sp.
GGTTTGTTGATCAGCCATGCAGTTTGGTTTTATTACAGGGAAGATATGAAAAAAGCTACGAGCTCGCAGCTCGTAGCTATAGTTCTGATAAATTTATTATTTAATTTGCCATGCCTCCCTCCTTACTGTTTCAACTAACTAACACCTTTCTCTTTCATGATCTTGTTCAGCCACTTCAGCATGGCGAAACACATTATAGTCGCTACCATCAACAGGCCAAAATTCAGCCAGAAGAATCCTGCCTTATGATTGTAATTATCCCACATGGTAGACAAAACGCCTGATAATTTATTACCAATGGAAGTGGCAAGGAACCATCCGCCCATCATTAAGGAGGTAATGCGAACAGGACTTAATTTTGATACCAGCGACAAGCCCATTGGGCTAAGAAGTAATTCTCCTATTGTTATTACGCCATAGCTGGAAATCAACCATAATACGCTTGCTTTCTCACCTCCATTATTGCTGGCATATACAGCACCTACCATTACCAAAGCCGACAGTGCCGAAATAAAAAGACCAAAAGCGATTTTCGTAGCAGTAGAAGGTTCTTTATTTCTTCTTCGCATCCAGGTAAAAAAAGCAACAACCAGTGGAGTTAACAGAATTACCCAACCAGGATTGATAGATTGACTGAGATTGGTAGCCCACAAGCTTACCTTGTCGCCATCGGCTGGTTTCTTTTCTTCGGCAACATTCTTAAAATAGACAGGATAATTGATTTCTTTAACTACTTTACCCTCTTTTTTCTGAAGCCTGAACTGTTCATCATACTTTGCGATAGAGTCTTTCTGGTATGTAATTACTTGTGCAAAATTTAGTTTGTCAAATGCTTTTTGAGTAACCCCTGTTACTTCCCGGTCGGTGTAACGATCCGCCCAGGTATTTAATGCAGAACCGTTTTGTTTGAATACTGCCCAAAACATAACTACCACTGCAAATATCGCCAGCAAAGCAGCAATAGGTCTTTTCTCATCCTTCTTTGCACTAAAATATAGGGAAGTATAAAAATAAATAACAGGAAGGCAGGCAAAAATAAATGCGTCTGTAGAATCTGAACCTACCAATGTTCCCGGAATCAACCATCCTAAAATTCCGGCAACTACCGAAGGCACAAAAATGGTCAGAACAATTCGGGTCATTGACATATCATTTTCACCAACTCCCTTCTTTACATCATAAGCCTTGTAGTGCTTTGTTCCGGACAGAAAAATAAATACTCCCAGGAACATACCAACACCTGCTGCTATAAAAGCAGCGCCCCAACCGTAAACAATATACAAGGCGGCTCCAAAAAAATTACATATGAAAGCGCCAATATTGATCCCCATGTAAAAAATATTATAGCCGTCATCTTTCTGCTTTATATATTGAGGTGTTGTATAAACATTACCTAATAACGTGGAGATATTGGGTTTAAAAAAGCCATTTCCGGCAATAACTAATGTCATTGAGAGATATAACATAGGTAAATTATGTATAGACATCAGGCAATACCCAACTCCCATCATTAATCCTCCCATGATAATAGATTTGCGGTAACCTAAATAACGGTCTGCCAGTAAACCACCAATGAACGGGGTTAGGAACACTAAAGCAATGAATGTTCCATACAGATCAGCGGACTCTGCTTCAGTCATAGAATAGCCGGTTTTCACATCCTTTAAGTACAGGGTAAAAATTCCTATCATTAAATAATAACCAAACCGCTCCCACATTTCGGAAAAGAAAAGAAAGGGCAGGGCTTTAGGGTGTTTCTTCCACATAGCAGATTCTTTTAGTGAGGAAAGATAATAAATGAAAG
>CAZTKV010000369.1:0-1796 GCA_964614285.1 uncultured Chitinophaga sp.
GTATCATCAAGGGTAAAACTGCGGCTGAATGATTGCATCCTGTATTCCTTTCTTAGCCATCCCTGCTCTTTGTGCTGATCGTTTTGCTCCTCTTTGTGTTCGTAAGAGATGGTCAGCAGGTTGTCAGTTACATTCAGCCTGAAATCTTCCTTACGCAGACCCGGGGCCACTAACGACATTTCATAGGTCTTGTCGGTTTCACGAAGGTTTACCGGAACAGTTACCTGTTGGTTAATGCCGCTGAACCCCCAAAAATCATCATTAAAAAAACGGTTGAGATTGTCATGCAACAACTGGTCTACCCAGCTGTTGAACTGCCTGGCTGGTACTGTGCTTGTACCGTTGTTTCTTTTGATAATGTTTGTTGTCATAAAACCTCCTGTTTTTAAAAAACCGGTTATCAAAGGAGGTGCCAGCAGAAACAGACCGAAAAAATGACATTATAAGAATGAAATTTTTTCAGCGAACCTGATATTTTTTCTTTCGTAGCCTGAACTAAAAACTTGTCATTGCCTGACAATATTATTCTGCCTGCACGGGTAACCCCGCTTCTTTCCATGCTTTGATGCCACCATCCAGATGGCAGACATCAGTGTAGCCCATTTGCTTCAGCGCAACTGCTGCAAGGGCCGACCGGCCACCGGAAGCGCATTGCAGTATCAGTTTTTTACTGCGGTCAAATTCAGGTTTGTAGTAAGGCGTAGTTTCATCCGCATAGAATTCCAGCATGCCCCTTGGTGCAAGAATGGATCCATCAATGCGGCCATTCACTTTCAATTCTTCTGGTTCGCGGATGTCGATAAGGGTGGCATTCCCCTTAGCTAATTCTTCTTTTACCTGTGCCGGCGTTAAATTGTCGATTTGGGCTTTAGCCTCTTTAACGAGGTCTGCAGCAGATTTTGCCATGGTTATGTTGGTTTATTGTTTCTGATGAAAGTTAAAGAATTTTATAATACTAATGGCAGTTGAAAACAGTTGAACACATCAACCATGGGGTGAAGAAATCATCCGCCGCAGCTTGCAACTGATCATTTAATGACCGTCTCCAATTGCATAACAGCGGCAATGGCAAAAGGTGCAGTTTCAACTGTATTTGTATTCTCATCCGTTGCCACAAATATTTTGCACACAATGTTTTTATATACAAACAAAAAATAATGATGCCGCTGACCAACCCCCATCGCTTTCATTAACTCTGCAGCTTTGGGGTTCTCACGGAAAACGCTTAACCCCGCTGCTCCCCTAATCACCAGTTTATCTTTTACAGGCTCGCCACCTTCAGAGTTCTTACCCAGGTTGAGCTGGTGCCATTTCATTGCATCGGCTTCCGTCTTGAAGGTCCAGCGTATATCCACCAGCCGTTGGAATTTGGTTACTTCTTTTCCGTAATTATTATACACATGCAGGCGGGTATTGGTTTCCCCTTTTTTTAGTCCATAGGTTTCAAAAAAAGCGGCGGGAGTAAATAGCTCATCGGCATTCGTTTCATCAAATACAGGTTCCTTGTTCAGCGCTTCATTCAAACGTCTAACACTTTTACAATTTTCGGCCAGGTGGGCTACTCCTTTTTTCACAAAATCTGCTGCCTTTTTTTCATCTGCCAGCAGATCATGTGTAATCAGCTTTTCATTCAGCAGGTTGGCCAATGAAATGGTCTTGCAAAGGGTGAGTTGCTTTTTCAACTCTTCTTCGGGTATGTTGAAATCAAGTGTATCTATACAGGCACAGGTATAATTACTCCATTTTATTATCGCACTGTCACTTACTTGTGCAATGCCATTTTTTAAAGAGAACCC
>CAZTKV010000370.1:0-1795 GCA_964614285.1 uncultured Chitinophaga sp.
CACTTGATTTTTCTTTGATCTCAGTCATTGCACCCAGTTGTTCCTTTTGCTGATCAGTCAGTTTATTTACTGTAGTATCCATTTTAGCAATGGCTTCCCCTTTGAATATTACTTTACGGTCCCTGTATGCATCTACATTTTCCCTGGCTGTCATTAGTATAAGGCTGATGAATGCGCCTATTAATAATGCTTTGGGTGATAAGCGGCGGAATGTAAACATAATCATCCCCAGGCAGGCATAATGAAACAGTATATCCCAGAACCATAAAAGAATGAAAGCATTAAACAAGCCAAAAACCAGTAACCATATTTGTCTTCGGAAAAAATAATCGGCAGGCCACAAGCCATCGGTTCTTTTTTCCAGCCGGCTGACAAACAAAATAATGCCCGCACCAAATAGCATGGAGAATAATGCCCGCTGGCTGCCTTCCATAAACCAATCAATAAAATACCATACTTTAAAATTGATAGTGCCTGCTTCATTTAAAACAGAAGGATCGCCATAAACTGGTTCAGGCAGGGCAAACCCGGGAATGTTCATCAACAATATTCCTAAAATAGCTATCCCCCGTAATGCATCCAAGATAATAATACGTTCAGACTGGCTTAGAGGTGCAGCGGTTTTAGCCGCAGGATTGGTAGCTGACATGTTGGTTTTGTTTTGAGGTGGTTAATAAGTACGGAGAAGTCTGCGCAGGGAGGAAATAATTATTTAAGATAGGCAATATTTAAGCAACAAGACCCCTCCATTTTAAGGACGGGTCTTACCAAAATTTCATACTCCTATTTAGTATGCAAGCAGCCGTTGTATCGTTTCATCCAGTCTTGCTTTAGCAAGAAAGTTTTGCTCCAGTTCAATACTAAAAGGCACGGGAGTATCTAATGAAGCACAGCGCATCACCGGGGCATCCAATAAACCAAAACAGTTCTCAGCAATCCAGGCAGCGATCTCTCCTCCGATGCCGCCGATCAATGTATCCTCATGCAATAACAATACTCTTCCTGTTCTTTGAACTGCTTCCCGGATAGCTAAGTAATCTAATGGCAGCAAGGTTCTGAGATCGAGTATATCAATAGAAATTTCAGGATGCCCGGCTGCATAGTCTTCGGCCCAGTGCACTCCGGCACCGTAAGTGATAATAGAAATTTCTTCTCCATCCCTTACATGCCTGGCTTTACCAATTTCAATCTCATAATAATCTTCGGGTACAGGTCCGCTTACAGAACGATATAATGCTTTATGCTCAAAATACATCACCGGGTTCGGGTCATTGATAGCAGCGATCAGCAAGCCTTTTGCATCCATCGGTGTAGAAGGATACACCACTTTCAATCCGGGTGTTTTCACAAACCATGCTTCATTACTTTGTGAATGAAATGGTCCTGCCCCCACACCGCCACCTGTCGGCATACGAATAACCACATCTGCATTTTGCCCCCATCGATAATGAATTTTTGCCAGGTTATTAATGATCTGGTTAAATCCCACCGTTACAAAATCGGCAAACTGCATTTCCATCATACTTTTATATCCTTCCAGCGATAATCCCAATGCAGTTCCCACAATAGCGCTTTCGCACAAGGGAGTATTTCTCACTCTTTCTTTTCCAAATTCATTGACAAACCCTTCTGTGATCTTGAATGCCCCGCCATACTCAGCAATATCCTGTCCCATTAAGATGAGATTGGAGTGATGCCCCATGGACTGATGAAGACCCTGTTTGATAGCGTCTATCAGCCGGAGGTCGGGGGTCGAAGGTCCGATACCGGAATAAGAAGCTGAGTTGTCAATGAT
>CAZTKV010000371.1:0-1785 GCA_964614285.1 uncultured Chitinophaga sp.
AAATATACCAGAAACACCGTGACAGCCTGATAAAAAATTCAGAGAACACTACTGTTACCTACGGTATCAATGGTGCTATGAGTTATAAGAAAGCCAAGGAAGAAGAATTGAATCTTGGTCTCGATCTGCAGGGTGGCATGAACGTTACACTGGAAGTAGAGATGACAGGTCTGCTGAAATCATTGGCAAATAATTCCACTGATCCAAATTTTTTAGCTGCCCTGAAAAATGCAGATGACAGGAAGGCTAACAGCGATGCTGACTTCATTACACTATTTATCCAGGAATACAGAAAGCTGGAACCTAACAGGCCACTGGCAACTTTGTTTTCCGGAGCCAGCTCAAATGCTATAGACATAAAATCAAGTGATAGTAAAGTTGAAAGCTATATCCGTGACCAGGCTAAATCTGCATTCAACCTTACATTCGACAGGCTAAGCACCCGTATCGATCAGTTTGGTGTGGCACAACCATCTATCAATCCTATCCCCAACAGGGGGTTGATCAACGTGGAATTACCGGGTATTAAAGACAAAGAGAGAGTAAGAAAGCTATTACAAAGCACAGCTAACCTTCAATTCTGGGAAGTATACACCTTACAGGATAATAATTATGGAACAGGATGGCAAAGAACTATTCTTGCTTTCAATGCAAAATACGGTGGTGTAGAAGATACCACTGCCAAAAAAGATTCTGCAGCTCCAAAAGTTGATACAACACAAAATACTCTTACAAAAACGACAGATACCACAAAGCCAAAGACTCTTTCTGATGATATCGGGAAAACAACCAATGATACTGGTGGCAAAAAAGTAACTGCAGACCAGGGTGCAGCAAAAATTACCATAGACAAGTACCTGCAGTTTGGACAACCTTACCGTGATGAAAAGGGAAATGTATCATACCCTTCTGCAATAGGCGCAGTCGCTATAAGAGATACGGCACTTTTCAGAAGTTATCTGAATGAGTTCAAAGGTAATTTTCCGTCCGATGTTGTATGGGCTTATGGCATACCTGAAAAAGATAAGAAAGGAAAAGCTTCTACTTCTGTTCCTTTATATGCATTAAAAACATTTAATCGTTTACAGGCTAAACTGGAAGGTGATGCGATTTCTGAAGCCCGTCAGGATTTTGATCAATACGGCAAAGTGCAGATCGAAATGAAGATGAAGCCTGCCGGAGCCAGCATCTGGAAAAAAATGACAGAGGAGAATGTTGGTAAGCCTATTGCTATCGTTCTTGATAATGTCGTTCAGTCTGCCCCCAATGTTATCAATGCGATCCCTAACGGTATTTCTTCTATCTCCGGAAGTTATAGCCAACAGGAAGCCGCCGACCTTGCCAATATATTAATGATCGGTAAACTACCCGCTCCTGCTAAAATCGTACAGGAGCAGCAGGTTGGTCCTACCCTGGGTGCTGAAGCAATTCGTGGCGGTTCATTAGCATTTATTATTTCTTTTGTGGTGATATTCCTGCTGATGCTTGTTTACTACAACACCAGCGGTTGGGTAGCTAATATTGCCCTTATTTTAAACTTATTATTTACCGTAGGCATACTTGCAGGATTAGGAGCAACATTAACTGCTCCCGGTATAGCAGGTCTGGTATTAACCATCGGTATGGCGGTAGATACCAACGTAATTATCTATGAACGTATAAAAGAAGAGCTTTCGAAAGGCAAGGGGTACATTCCTGCCATTAATGAAGGATATAAACGTTCATTGCCGCCTGTGCTGGATGCCCACGTTACCACTTTATTAACCGCCTTTATTCTTTTTTATT
>CAZTKV010000372.1:0-1777 GCA_964614285.1 uncultured Chitinophaga sp.
TCCCAGGCGCTTGGCAATTACATTGCGCATCTGCGAATTAGGAATATCTGTATAGCCTTCTTCTTTGCTCCCGGTAAAGGCAGGAACAGGTGCAGTTGTTGATGCAGTTTTACCTGCAGGTTGTATGCTTGTGGCAGTGGCAGGCTGATAGTTATCAATATCAGCTTTTATAATTCTTCCACCATCCCCACTTCCCTGTAGTGAATGAAGGTCAATTCCTTTTTCTTTCGCTACTTTCTTAGCTAATGGAGAAGCTTTCACTCTTCCATTTTCCGCAGCAGCAGCAACGGTTGTCACTGTAGCTGGTTGTTCGGCAATGGGTTTTGCAGTTTCAGCAGCAGGCTTTTGACTAACTCCTCCTTTTGTTGCCGCAACTATGGCATCAACATCTACTTTTCCTTTTTCACCAATGATGCAGAGCAAACCATTCACCGGGATTTTTTCACCTTTCTGTGCTCCAATATGTAATAATGTCCCATTCTTATAGCTCTCCAGCTCCATAGTGGCTTTATCTGTTTCGATTTCAGCAAGTACTTCACCTTTCTTCACCGTATCACCTACATTTTTATGCCAGGATGCTATTACTCCCTCTTCCATGGTATCACTTAATCTTGGCATTAATACCACTTCTTCCATTTTAGAAATATCGAGTGTGGAAGTTTGAGGTTTGGCATTTGAGGTTTCTGGTTTTGATTCCTGTTTTGCCTGTGCTTTACTTTCGGGCTTCTGACTTCCGACTTCCGATTTCTGATCCCCTTTCAGCAATCCCGAAATATCTTCACCTGCAGTACCAATGATGGCCAACAGATCATTCACCTGCAGCTTTCCTCCTTTATCACTCCCTACATGCAACAGAACGCCATCTTTATAGCTTTCCAGCTCCATGGTTGCTTTATCGGTTTCCACTTCTGCGAGTAAATCACCTTTTTTTACCGTATCACCCACTTTTTTATGCCAGGCAGCGATCACACCTTCCGTCATTGTATCGCTAAGGCGGGGCATTAATATCACTTCAGCCATTTGCCTTTGAATTTTGGCCGAAATTAAGGTAAAAAGGTGAATGGTGGATAGCGGAAAGCGAATGGGAATCAGTAATCCAGCTCCAGCCGCAGACGGTCTTTTAGCTCTTTTACAAGGGGATATTGTTCCGTCATCTTCTGAAATTGCTCTTTGGATGTCAGCGTTATTTCCATGACAGGACGATCTTCTGCTTTCTCTTCTACCACTACATTAAATTGCAGCAACCTGTTTTGTAGTTGTAATTGTAAAAAATGAAACAGTGCATTTCTTTCCTGCTCGATAAACTGTTTTTCAATATTGTTAGCTGTAACAGCTTCGAAAGAGTTTTCATCCTTTACTCTTAGCAAAGCCAGTTCAAAAGGTTGGGCGGCCGGGTTCTTATTTGATTTAAGTTTTGATATATATTCTGCCCATGCTTTTTGCAGTGTTTCCTGTTGCAGGGGATAATTGGTATTGCCATTTCCATTACTCGCATTTCCCTGGTACTGCTTTCTTATTTTATCAAGGGCTGAAATCCTGGTTGTAGTTGGTTTGGGATCAGCCGGATGAGCCCCTTGTTCATAAACCGGCTTTTCTTCTTTTGCTATGGTGGTAATGGAAGAAGCTACCGTTTCAACGATCAGCTTTGCACCAGTATCTTTCTTTCCGGCAATAGCCTGTTGATTTGTAAAAGATTTGATACCTGCTGTGCGAAAGGCAAGTGGTGATTCAACTAGTTTTTTTTTACTTATACCTGATGCATCCGTTGTTAATTCAA
>CAZTKV010000373.1:0-1770 GCA_964614285.1 uncultured Chitinophaga sp.
GTTGCAACCATGCTATTATGATACGGACTTTTTTAAGCCGGCATAATACATTGACATACCAGGCCGGTGCCGGGGTGGTGGCAGCCAGTAACCCGGAGAGTGAATTACTGGAAGTGAATAATAAATTAGGAGCATTGAAAAAGGCGATTGGGCTGGCAGAACAATTGTGTTGAATGTTAAATGATTAATTCACATTTAACATTCAAAATTTAAAACAATATTGATGAAGATTTTAGTTTTTGATAATTACGATTCGTTCACTTACAATCTTGTTCACCTGGTGGAGAAGATAACACATACAAAAGTGGAAGTGTATCGTAATGACCAGATAGCATTGGAGAAAATAAAAGAGTATGATAAGATCATTTTATCTCCCGGGCCGGGTATTCCGGAAGAAGCAGGGCTGTTATTGCCATTGATAAAAGAGTATGCGGCTACTAAATCTATCCTTGGGGTTTGCCTCGGTCACCAGGCCATCGGAGAAGCCTTCGGGGGGAAACTGGTGAATCTTTCTACCGTTTATCATGGTGTTTCCACCCCGATAAAAATTGATAAGATAAAGAATGCTCCGTTGTTTGAAGGATTGCCTGAAATATTGGAAGTAGGCCGTTATCATAGCTGGATCATTGCCGAAGAAAATTTTCCTGAAGAGTTAGAAATAACAGCAAGGGATGAGAATAATTATATCATGGCATTACAACATAAAACATATGATGTGCAGGGAGCGCAGTTTCACCCGGAGAGTGTGCTGACACCGGATGGGGAAAGGATATTAAGAAATTGGTTGAAGAATTAATTTGACAATTTGACAATTTGAAAATGGGACAATGAAGAAGATACTTCAATATTTATTTGAACACAAAACGCTGACAAGAGAAGCGGCAAAGGATGTATTGGTAAACATCGGCAAAGGCATTTACAACGAACATGAAGTAACAGCTTTTATGACGGTATACCTGATGCGAAGCATAACTATTGAGGAATTGCAAGGCTTTAGGGATGCATTACTGGAATTATCAGTGAAGGTTGATATGGGTGGTTACGAAACAATGGATATTGTCGGCACCGGTGGTGATGGAAAGAATACATTCAATATCTCCACACTGGCTTGTTTCATTGTGGCAGGGACAGGACAAAAAGTAGCCAAGCATGGAAACTACGGTGCCTCTTCTGTCAGTGGTGCCAGTAATGTAATGGAGCAACTGGGTTATACCTTCAGTACTGATAACGATAAATTGAAGAAGGAAATAGATGAAGCGAATATTTGTTTTCTGCATGCTCCTTTGTTTCATCCGGCGTTAAAAACTGTCGGGTCGATACGAAAGAACCTGGCGATGCGGACCTTCTTCAATATGCTTGGGCCCATGGCGAACCCGGCTAATCCTTCTTTCCAGCTTGTTGGGGTTTATAACCTGGAAATGGCAAGAATTTATAATTACTTGTTGCAACAAACAGAAAAAGCATTTACCATCATTCATAGCCTGGATGGGTATGATGAGATTTCGTTGACCAACGATACCAAAGTGATAACGAATGAAGGCGAACGGATCATGACAGCAGAGCAGTTAGGAAAAAGAATGGTGTCGGCACAGGATATCAGCGGAGGTAATAATGTAGAAGATGCGGCGAAGATCTTTACCAAAATATTAAAAGGGGAAGGTACCTGGGCACAGAATGCAGTGGTGCTGGCCAATGCGGCAATGGCACTGCATTGTACAGGAAGATACAGATCGTATGACGAAGCATATAATGAAGCGGTGAAGAGCCTGG
>CAZTKV010000374.1:0-1753 GCA_964614285.1 uncultured Chitinophaga sp.
ATATCATTCAGCACATAATGTAAATATCCGGCTAATAGCTTTCTTTTTTCATGAATTTTGTCAACTCCCGCCTCTTCAACAATATCCAATGCAGCTTTGTGAGCCGCCATGCTAAGCACCGGGGCATTACTCAACTGCCATCCTTCAGCAGTGGGTATTGCCTCAAAGCCCTTTTCCATTTTAAAACGGGTCTCCTTATTGTAGCCCCACCAACCGGCAAATCTCGGCAGCTCTTTATTGGCTGCATGTTTTTCATGAATATAAGCTCCTGCCACTCCTCCGGGACCACTGTTCAGGTATTTATAAGAACACCAGCAGGCAAAATCAACATCCCAGTCATGAAGTTTTAATTCCACATTACCCGCTGCATGGGCCAGGTCAAATCCGGCATAAGCACCCACCGAGTGAGCCGCTTTAGTGATAGCTTCTATATCAAACAATTGACCGGTATAGTAATTAACTCCTCCAAACAGCACAACTGCTACGGAATCTCCATGCTGCTGAATCGTTGAAAGAATATCTTCTGTTCGCAATGTATGTTCACCAGTCCTCGGAGAAACCTCAATCACTGCATCAGCCGGGTCAAATCCGTGATACTTCGCCTGCGTCTCAAATGCATACTGATCTGAAGGGAATGCCTTGGCTTCACAAATGATCTTGTACCTTTGTTTGTCCGGACGATAAAATGTCACCATCAGTAAATGCAGATTCACTGTCAGCTGGTTCATTACCACCACTTCGTTTTCTTTACAACCAACGATCTTCGATAACTGTTTCGGGAAAATTTCATGATAAGGCATCCAGGGATTTTTCGCCTGGAAATGACCTTCTACTCCCAGTTTCGCCCAGTCGTCAAGTTCCTGCTGCACATATCTGGCTGTCGATTTGGGCTGAAGCCCGAGAGAATTGCCTGTGAAATAAACACCATCTTTCCCGTTATGCTGAGGAATGAAAAATTTCTGACGAAAAGATTTTAATATATCCTTTGCATCAAGACCCCTGGCAAACTCAAGATTGTTTTGAAAATTCATTTTTTTACAATTTGGGGCTAAAGCTCATTCTCTTTTTATTTCCTTTGCCCCGGTCTAAAGACCGGGCAATTCAGGCTTTAGCCTGAAATATTAATCAATTGTGGCAATTACTTTTAGCTCAATTGCGATAGGTGTTGGCAGGCTTTTTACTTCCACCGTTGTACGGCATGCCTGTACGGAAGTAAAGTAGTCTGCGTATATTTTATTATAAACCGGGAAATCCTTTTTCATATTAGTAAGAAATACAGTCACATCGATGATCTTATCCCAACTGCTGCCGCTTGCTTCCAATACAGCTTTTATATTGGCAAAAACGGAGTGGCATTCAGCTTCGATATCATATTTTACAATATTTCCATCTTTGTCCAATTCTAATCCTGGAATAGAATTGTCTTTCGGATTGCGGGGGCCGATGCCTGATAAAAAAAGAAGGTTGCCCACTTTTCGGGCATGCGGGTAGGCTCCGAGTGGTGTTGATGCCTTATCTGTTTTGATTATTTCACTCATATTAATTTTTTCAATTACCTCCGTCTTAAGACCGGGGCTAATGAGCCTCTTCTATAATTGTATACAAACATTTTTAGCCTCAGTAAAAAATCGCAAAGCTTCCCAGCCACCTTCTCTCCCTACTCCACTATTCTTCATACCTCCAAACGGTGTTCGCAGATCACGGAGCAACCAGCAGTTGATCCAGATGATACCACTTTCCACTTTTGCTGCCA
>CAZTKV010000375.1:0-1729 GCA_964614285.1 uncultured Chitinophaga sp.
TTGATGAGAGTGGATTGAAAGTACAGTCTGCTATCTTATTGAGTGAAGCGGCTGAATTGGTAAAAAAAGCTGTAGCTTAGTAGTTGACAATTAGTTATTCTATTAATAAATAGAATAGAACACTGCATTCATATAAAAATTAAAAGTGAAAGAAACCCTGCTAATATCAGCTCTGCTTTTACTCCTCATTTCTTCATGCAAGAAGAATATATCTAGCGAAGACGTACATATTGAAAGTACAGGCTTATTAAAAAAAACTGGAATTTATGTACCTTCTCTTAGATCAACATTTTTCACTGAGTATCAATATGATAACCTATCGAGGGTAATAAAAATAATAGAATACACAAAACAGAACTCAAATGATAGCATTCCCGTAAGCGAAACATCGTTCTATTACAACAACAATGATAGATTACCCTATAAATTTTATATTTTGGGAGCTAACAAATGGCATTTTCTGACATATGATACACAAGGCAGATTATCAAAGGATTCAATTTTGTATCAAATTAATCCTACCCCTGTAACTGGTATAAATTATTTTACATATTCTGGCAATACGAGATTGGGATACTACCCATCACAAATTGGTGGTCCCACTGGGGGACATTGGGGAGGTGATATGCGAGATTCACTAGCTATTATTAATGATAATTATGTGTACTATCGGTTTTATTGGGATGTTACACATCCATTTGACCCCCCGAAATACGTAGACCAATTTAATATGATGTTTGATAATAAAAAAAATCCGTTATACTTTTTAAATACAAAACCGTTATTCGATCTTGATAAAATTCATATTGTAAGATCGGATTTGAATTACGCAAAAAATAACCTTATTTACCGTGAGTCTTACGACGCACCCATGAATCATTCTTTTATTACTGGTAATATTAAATATTCTTATACATCAGACGATTACCCTATAAAAAGAGTTCACATAAAGAATTTGGACACAATTGACATAACAGAATACTCTTACTATTAAAGCTTTAAAATTAGTTTATAGCGTTTATTACCAGTCTTTATATCAGACGATAAGTTGATATTACAAATGATTGATAATGTTGGTTAGTTTTTTTGGCAAATAGCTGGCAATTCGAGTACGCTTTATGTAATCCATTCCCTCCCCGCATCCTGTCTGTAAAATTAACTATTATGAGACAGGTCATACTCCTTGTAAGCGCATTTTTTTCCCTTACTCTTTCTGCACAGACAAAGAAAAATATTGAAAGTAAGATCGAAAAAGTAACGGTATTTCTTGAAGGGGCACAAACGCAACGAAGTGCCAAAGTGAATCTTACAACAGGGAAATACGAGTTAGTATTCACTAACATCTCTCCTTCTATCGACAAACAAAGCATACAAGTCAAAGCAGACGGCAATATCACTGTTCTATCTGTTATCCATCAACAGAACTTTCTGAAAGAACAACAAAAGCAGGAAGAAATAAAAGAGATCGAGACACAGAAAGAAACTCAACTGGAAAAAATTGCTTTACAGAGAAATATTATGGGAGTGTACAAACAGGAAGAAGCCCTGCTTATAAAAAATCAGCAAATAGGAGGAGCTAATAATGGCCTGAAAGCAGTTGACCTGAAAGATGCAGCCGATTTTCAGCGAAACAGGCTGACTGAAGTATATCAAAAACAAATGGAAACAGACAGGACTATTAAAAAGATGGAGATCGAATTGGGAAAGATGAACAAACAACTGGCTGAGT
>CAZTKV010000376.1:0-1728 GCA_964614285.1 uncultured Chitinophaga sp.
AAGCAATAAGAAACTAAACGGGGTTTTAATATAGAGCAAGGTTGCATCTCAGGTTATGATGAAGCAGTGAACGATTTAATGCAGCAGCTGTTTTCAGCAGAGCTTATCATAATCAGGTCCTGAAGGGGCTGTCCAGGCGTAAAGGGCAGCCTCTTTTTTATTTATTCAGAATCGGGTTGCTTCAAACAAAAGTAAGCCGTGGATGAACGGCGTAAAATATGTTTGTACGAAGCCGCTATTTTTTTAGCTATGAAAATTCATGGTACAGTAAAAGGGATTAGGTGCGGGCAACAGCAGGATATAACTTTATCATACAAACAGGCAAAGAATATTTTTTATAAATAGTTTTCTCATGTTAACGGTCTTAACTGATCAAAACGCAGGTGGTTTTTTAGCCGGCCTGCTTTTTTATTTTTTGCAGCATCAGTCTTTGTTGACGGGTATTTATGTATTTAAAATGACTTTTGTTCCTGAGGCCCTATCATGAATGGTTGTTCTGCCTTTTTGAGAAATGAAGTAAACAAGATAAATAATAATAAGCCCGTTTGCCAGGTACAGCCCAATGGTTGGCTGAGGATCGTCAGAAAAATAAATGGGCAGCAGCCCGATATGAGTAATTTCCCAGGGCAGCAGTTTCACCAATGTTCTGACAAAGGATTTCTTTTTGCTGATCCTTGCATTGCTGTGACCGGTCACTTTTAAATGCATAAACCTTTTTCCGATGGTGGATTGACGGGGCGATGATTCTGATACTATAAAATACAGCCAAACAGGAATTGAAACAGTGCATAAGACCCAGCAATACACCTGGTAAGGATGGTTGAAATAGGTAAACGGTACTCCGCCGAAAAACCAGTAAATAATAAGCTGGGGCAAAACACAGGCACCCCATATTATCATAAAGTCAATAAAATAGGCGACGGGTCTTTTTATTAATAAGGAGTTCATTGTTTACCTGGAAATGTAACTATTCTGCCGTACGGTCATGTAAATTGAAATTTGATTGTTTTTTACACAGTTCATGTTAGCGGTTCGTTGTTTTTCGTCCTACAAATCTGATTACTGAGCCTGTCCCATTGTGAAAAAGTCCTTCATTCAGTTCAATTTCTTTTTCTGCCAATTCAATAAATTCATAGTTTGAAAAGTCCGCTTTGATTTCGTCTATAGAAAATAAACTGTCAATATCTTTCGGCCCACCGACTTTTTCATTGGCAGTTACATAGTCAATATGTTTTTTGCTGAACGCTTCAAAGATTATTGTTCCATTGATTTTTAAATATTTGTCAAGTGTCTTGTGGTAGTGTGATTTAATATTGGCAGGAAAATGTGCATAAATCAGGGCAATAGCATCAAATTGTCCGGTATTAAATTTTAATGCTTCCAGTTCACCAACTTTGTAGTCTATTGTCACATTGTTTTTTGTAGCAAGTTTTAACGCTTTGCTTTTCCCTTCATTGCTTATGTCAAACGCAGTAGCTGTCCAGCCAATTTTTGCCGAGTAAACTGCATTTCGCCCTTCTCCTTCTGCCGGAAAAAGAATTGTCCCAACAGGTAGTTTGGTTAATTGCTCTTTTAAATAATTGTTTGGTTCTTCACCATAAGCAAATTCGTCTTTACTATACCTGTCGTTCCATCTTGTTGTCCAAACGTCGTTCAAATTATTGTTCTTGTCCATATTATTGCCGTTAAATATTTAGTTTTTGTGACTTGTCAGGGGTATCCTTACAA
>CAZTKV010000377.1:0-1720 GCA_964614285.1 uncultured Chitinophaga sp.
TTAAGCCGGCACCCTGACAGGCCATATACCCTGAAGTATATTGATAAAATGACCAGCAATTTTGTTGAGCTCTATGGCGACCGAAATGTAAAGGATGATAAAGCTATGGTGGGTGGTTTTGCTTCCCTGGATGGGGAAACGGTGATGATCATCGGTCAGCAAAAGGGAATTAATACAAAGATGCGCCAGCTCAGGAATTTTGGAATGGCTAACCCGGAAGGATACAGGAAGGCCTTACGACTGATGAAGCTGGCTGAGAAATTCAATAAGCCGGTAATTACCCTGATTGACACACCCGGTGCTTATCCGGGACTGGAAGCTGAGGAAAGAGGACAAGGAGAAGCTATTGCCCGGAATATCTATGAAATGATACGGTTGAAAGTACCAGTAATTTGTGTGATTATTGGAGAAGGAGCCAGCGGCGGAGCTTTGGGCATTGGCGTGGGTGATAAAGTGTTTATGATGGAAAATACCTGGTATACGGTTATCAGCCCTGAGAGTTGTTCATCTATCTTGTGGCGCAGCTGGGATAAAAAGGAAGTAGCAGCAGAGCAATTGAGATTAACAGCGGATAAAATGCTTGGCTTTGGATTGATCGATGGTATCATTCCTGAACCACCGGGTGGTGCTCATTGGGATTACAATGAAGCTGCACAGATCCTGAAGAATTATCTTGTTCCGGTGATCAAAGAGTTGAAGCAGATACCCGCTGAACAAAGAGTAAGTAACAGAATTGAAAAGTTTGGCAAAATGGGTTTTTGGGAGGAAGAGTAATAAGCCTGAAGTACTTAGCCGGAGAATTATATGTATGCGACCAGTTTCATTACTGCTTCGATTTCCGTTGTGTTTATACTGAGTTTGCCGAAGTTCACACTTCAGGTTTCTCTTTACAGTTGGACGTTTCGAACAATCAATTATTAGCACTCATAATTTTAATTACTAATTCATAAAATGTCACTCAGAAAAAAATTCGCCGGTACGGGTATCGCCATTGTAACTCCTTTTACTGCAGATGGAAAAATTGATTGGGCTGCTTTCAGCAAGCTGATTGAATTCTGGATAAAAGGAAATGTAGAATACCTTGTTGTTTTAGGCACTACCGGTGAAAGCGCTACAGTACATGGGAAAGAAAAGCAGGAGGTTTTTTCTTTTGTGAAAAAGGAAGTAGCCGGTCGTTTGCCATTAGTGGCCGGTATCGGCGGTAATGATACTAATGAAGTAGTAAAAGGATTTAAGGAATTTGACCTTTCGGGTTATGATGCTATTCTTTCGGTTAGTCCTTACTATAACAAACCAAACCAGGAAGGAATTTTTCAACACTATAAAGCACTGGATGCGGCCACACCATTGCCCATCATTATGTACAATGTTCCCGGAAGAACAGGCCAGAGTGTGACAGCCGAAACGCAGCTTCGGATTGCGGGAGAATGTAAAAACATATTTGCTACAAAAGAAGCCAGCGGCAATTTTGACCTGATCAACCAGATCATTAAAAATAAGCCCGATGAATTTATGGTCATCAGTGGTGATGACCCGATAACATTGCATATGATTGCTGCCGGGGCTGAAGGCCTGATCTCTGTGGTGGCCAATGCTTACCCGAAAGATTATTCAGATATGGTGCGTCTTTGCCTGGAAGGGAAATTTGCAGCAGCTCAAGAGTTGCATTATAAATACATTGACATTATCGCTTCTATGTTTGCCGAAGGAAGTCCCAGTG
>CAZTKV010000378.1:0-1715 GCA_964614285.1 uncultured Chitinophaga sp.
GATACCTGGGGTGATAATCCGAAACTAATTGAGTATTATGTAAAATGTGGTTTCACTTTTTTGGAGACAATAACACCTGACACAACAGCTGATCTGCCTGCTTATTACAATTGTATTTCGCTAAGTCTATTTGAAATAAAGATTGATTAATGCTATAAAGATGTTGTTTGCTGTTCGAACAAGGCAGGCAAAAATTCTTTATCAAGCAGGGAAAATAATACAGGAGCTGCAGGCTCCTGGTCGAATTCATTTACTATTAGTCTCCACCAACCAACATTTTTCCATTGGCCCAACTTGTATCCTACTTGCTCATAGGTGGCAAAGTAACTGAAGCCCAGACTTTCATGAAAAGCCACACTTTTTTCATTTGGCAGATTGATAACCGCATATACATTACGAAATCCCTGCCTTTTTAAAATTTTAAACAAAGCGGAGTACAATATTCTTGCTATACCCTTTCGTTGATGATCATCATGTATATACACCGAGGATTCAACCGACCATTGATAGGCCACTCTTTCCCGGTAGCGGGCAGCATAGGCATACCCGGCTATTACTCCATCTACTTCACACACCAACCAGGGCCAGCTTTCCAGGTATGAGCTGATTCTTTCGGCAAATGCTTCCGGGGATGGCACATCTGTTTCGAAAGTAAAAGAGGTTTTTTCAATATAAGGAGCATAGATAGCAAGTATATCTCCTGAATCAGCGGGTTTTGCAAGACGTAGTTTAATCATGGTAATACCATAAAATTAAGGGCAAATTTCATTTCAATCTTTAGCCCGAAATAGCTATTTTTGCCGCCCATTCGCCGGGGTAGCTCAGCTGGTTAGAGCATCGGATTCATAACCCGAAGGTCGGCAGTTCAAGTCTGCTCTCCGGTACTAAAAAAACCCCTTTTCAGGGGTTTTTTTACATCATTATCGAACCGTCCTTTATTAATTAGTTTTTCGCAATATCAAACTTTTTAAAGATTGACCTCACTGCATATTGAATTTCTTTTGAAGTAAGGTTTCTGCTATTTACTTCCTCTGTTGTCCATCCCTGCCAGACTGTTTTATCCGTCTTGGTATCGATCATTGAAATAGTAACGGTTCCTTCCTTAACAGACCGTTCATCCCGTTCATAGCCTACAAATTGTGAAGGATAGTAAATGGTAGTATAGCGGCGGGTGTATGGATTATATACAACTCTTGAGAAGGGTCTTGAATATACAGGAGTATTCTTTTCTTTTGTTGTTCCTTCCACCAGTACATCATAGCTCAACAGAACATCCGGCCTGTTTTTCGCTTCTCTCCAGCCCGATCTCTCTAATTCCGCATTGACAGCATCCCGGATTCGCTGTTCGGTGAGATCATTCTTTTTATTCAGATCATCCTTTCCTTCCCCATCTTTATCTATCCAGGCAAAGGTTTTATATCGGCTAAAATCAGCTTTATCATCCTTTTCTATATGTGCGGTAGTACCACAACTTGCGAGAAGAAATAGCAAAGACACATACAATCCGCACAGCTTAGCTATTGTTTTCATAGCTTTCCGTTTAATGTTAATTAAAACTCAGTCGACAAATAATAAACGGAAAAATGATGCAGTAGTTTATTAAAGACTTGTGAAAGTATACCGGGGTCATCAACCCAGCCCCACTTCAAAATGCGGCGCCGGTATAAGCACATCTGTAAAACCCTTCTTAATAAGTCTTTTTGCAAAATCCTGCT
>CAZTKV010000379.1:0-1710 GCA_964614285.1 uncultured Chitinophaga sp.
GCCAGTGTATGCTGGCCTTTTGAAAGGTTTAAAGCAATAGACAAATATAAAAGCGGGGTTGACAGTTTACTTCAAACTACACTGAAAGGACAAGCAAGCATTGGGACAATGACCAACACCATTTTACGGGCCGCTAATGAAACTATTTCTCCAGCCGAAATGAAGCAAACATTGGCAAACATTAAAACTTCATTGAGTGAAGGCGGTATTGGCATTGGTGCTCCTATAGGTTACCTGCCTAAAACAAATCCGAATGAACTATACAGTGTTTTTCAATTAGCTGGAGAAATCAATGCGCTGGTCTTTACACATGTAAGAAACCCCGATATTATTTCTATACAGGAAGTGATAACCGATGCCGTACTCACCCATGCGCCGCTGCACATTGTTCATATTAATAGTATGTCGCTGGGAAATATTCAGCTATCTATAGATATGGTAGCTGCTGCAAAGAACAAAGGGTTTGATATTACTACCGAGCTGTATCCCTATACCGCCGGTTCTACAGCGCTGCAAAGTGCTATGTTTGCTGATGGCTGGCAGGAACGGCTGGGTATTAGTTATGGCGACTTACAATGGGTGGCTACCGGCGAAAGATTAACAAAAGAAACCTTTGAATCGTACCGGAAAACAGGAGGCGTAGTGATTTTACATGTAATGAAACCAGAATGGATTAAAACAGGTATTGCAGCACCGGGAGTAATCATTGCATCAGACGGGATGACTTACGCAAAACTGGCGCACCCAAGGACAGCGGGTACGTTTTCAAGAGTGCTGGGTAAATATGTAAGAGAGGATAAAGTGCTTGATCTAATGACTGCTATTGAAAAAATGACATTACTTCCTGCAAAACGTTTGGAAAACATTGCTCCCTCCATGCGTTTCAAAGGAAGGATACAGGTTGGTGCTGATGCTGACATTACCATTTTCAATCCCACTACTATTATAGATAAAGCAACTTTTGAAAAAGGCCTGGAGTTTTCAGCAGGTGTTGAATATGTAATGGTGAATGGAAGTTTTATTTTAAAGAATGGTAAAACAGTAGCCGGTGTTTTTCCCGGGCAGGCGGTGTTTGGGAAGTTTAAAAAATAATTCATGAAGAAAATAATAATTCTTTTGATTGCAATTGTACTGGCCGGGCAATTATATGCACAGGGCCAATTAACAAGAAATCAGCAGGCCGTACAGCAAACGGTCATTAAACTATTTGATGCTTTATCCAACCGGGATTCTGTCAGCCTGAAAGCCCATAGTACAGCGGATATTACATTGTATGAATATGGCCAGGTATGGAATATAGACACACTTATTCTGAAGGCCATTATCCAAAATCAGTCAGCCGATTTTAAACGAACCAATTCTTTTGATTTCATTAATACCACTGTAGATAAAACAATGGCATGGGTTACTTACCGGCTTCAGTCAATAGTAATCCGTGAAGGTAAAGAAACAACAGTGCAATGGCTGGAAACAGTAGTTTTAGTGAAAGAAAGAAAACGGTGGAAAGTAAAACACCTGCATTCAACCCTTATTAAAAGAAGTTAAAATCAACCCTTCTGAATTTTAATGATACAATCATGACTGTCATGAAAAAAATAATAGCCCTCTTTTGTTTTGTTGCAGGTATGCAAACTGTTTTTGCACAAAAGGCAAACGTAGATTCCATATTGCAAAAAGTGGCTGTGGAAAAAGACGAAAACAAAAGATTTG
>CAZTKV010000380.1:0-1703 GCA_964614285.1 uncultured Chitinophaga sp.
TCCTGTCGGGACTACCATTCCACAACAGCTTCTCCATTAGTCATCTGTACAACTTCAAAGCTTTATCGGCTAATTTTCCCTCCTTATGATAACCAATGTTCCCAATCAGTATTGGTATTGAGCTATATCAGCAGAAAAAAGGACAAGGACGTCTAATTTCAACATCTGCTTTATTTGCGGATATGCCTGGTTCTCTGGTAAAGGAATTACCTCTTGAAAGAAGCTTCAACATATCATATTCATCTAACCGGCATCGTTCAGGGTGTTGGCTTCAGGCCGTATGTGCACAATTTTGCTATTAAAAATGATCTGCAGGGATACGTATGTAATAGTGCAGACGGGGTGCATATTGAATTTAATGCAGATGAGAAGAGGGCAGGTGAAATATTGGAGCTAATAGTTGCCCGGGCGCCGGAATTATCAAGAATAGAGACTACCTCATTACAAAAGGTAAATAAGAAGACCTATAAAGGTTTTAGTATCAGGGAAAGCGAAAGCAATACAGCCGTCAATATGCCACTGACTCCAGATTTTGCCTTATGCGAAGATTGCCGTAAAGAATTGCATGATAGTACAAACAGGAGATACCAGTTTCCGTTAATAAGCTGTACAAAATGCGGACCCCGGTATTCCATCATCAACAAACTTCCTTATGACCGGGAAAATACTTCATTAGAAGATGTTGAAATGTGCGGAGAGTGTTATAACGAATTTCATGATTATTCAAACAGTAGATATTATTCTCAAATCAATGCCTGCCCGGAATGTAGTGTTTCTGTGAGTTTCATAGATAACCAGTCGCATATCGTTACTCAACAACCGGTTGAAGTTATAAAGCTGGTTACAGGATCGTTAAAGCAGGGGAAAATAATTGCAGTAAAAGGTATCGGAGGTTACCTGCTTTTGTGTGATGCTTCGAACAGGAAAGCCGTTCAATTATTGCGACAGAGGAAAAAAAGGCCAGCCAAACCTTTTGCAGTAATGTTTACAGGGATAAGCCAGCTAAAACTTTATGCTCATGTTGATGTGGCTGTTGAACAGTTACTGTCATCTCCTGTTTCACCCGTTGTACTGGTACAGCCCAAAAAGGATACACCACTGGCATTAAATGAAATAGCACCCGGCCTGGATTCACTGGGTGTAATGATCCCCTATACTCCTTTATTTGACATGATACTGGATGATTTCGCTATGCCTGTAGTTGCCACAAGCGGTAACACAAGCAACAGTCCTGTTATTTTTAACGACTCCATTGTAATAGAACATTTACTCGGTATTGCGGATTGTGTAGTGACGCATGACCGGATAATTGTAATGCCGCAGGATGATAGTGTGGTCCGGTTGACTACTATATCAAGAAAGCCAATCATATTGCGCAGATCAAGAGGAATGGCGCCATCTTATTTTGGTTATGTACCGGGTAGTAATGAAAACATGGTCGCCACAGGAGCATTAATGAAAAGCAGTTTTGCACTTTCACATTTAAAGCATGTTTATATAAGTCAGTATTTAGGGAATACTGATAGTTATGATACGCAACAGTCGTATCAAAGGGTACTGTCACATTTATTTAATGTACTCAATGCTAAGCCAGAAATATTTATCACGGATAAACATCCGCACTATTTTTCACATGAATTGGCAGAAACACTGGCAAGGAAGTATAATACTGAATTATACGAAGTGCAACATCACAAAGCACA
>CAZTKV010000381.1:0-1700 GCA_964614285.1 uncultured Chitinophaga sp.
GAACCGGGCTCTCAAGGCCAGGAGTTTCACTTCCGAATATCGATGGAAAAGACTTATTCGTACCAACATCTGATTCCCCATGTTCAGGAGAAACTAAAGGCCTTATACATCAATTACTTTTTCAGAAGGCAGGACGATTTCTGGTTCAAAGAGGCAATGCACAAACTACCGCAACTTAAAGCTGCAACAAATATGCTTGTCTGTGGCGAAGATCTTGGCATGGTACCACATTGCGTACCGGATGTAATGCAACAGTTAGGCATTTTAAGCCTGGAAATACAGCGAATGCCAAAAGACCCAAAGAAAGAATTTTTTCATCCTAATGACGCTCCTTATATGTCTGTCATTACTCCCTCTACACATGACATGAGTACTATCCGCGGATGGTGGGAAGAAAACCGTGAAAAGACACAACAATTTTACAATCATGTTATGGGGCAGTGGGGTGATGCTCCTCAATTCTGTGAAGCCTGGATCAACAGGGCCATAATCATGCAGCATCTTTATTCCCCCGCCATGTGGAGCATATTTCAGTTACAGGATATTCTTGGCATGAGTGAAACTCTCCGCAGAGAAAAACCACAGGAGGAAAGAATAAATAATCCGGCCAATCCCAAAAATTATTGGCAATACAGAATGCATATAACTTTAGAAGACCTGATAAAGGAAAAAGAGTTCAATGAAGAATTGAATGGATATGTGGTGAATAGCGGAAGAGGATAAGTTATATTTGTTGCTATGAAAGTTCAATACTGGCCATTCAATTTAAAGTTCCGTCATCCATTTACCATTTCAAAAGGTACTAAGACACATCAGCCTACTCTTATCGTTCAGCTTGAGCACATGGGAATTATAGGCTATGGCGAAGCTCCGGCAATTGCCTATTATAATATCCCTGTTGAAAAAATGATTGCCGACCTTGAGGCTAAAAAGAATTTTGTAGAAAAATTTGCCTTTACAGAACCCGAAAGATACTGGCACTACCTGCATCACTTATTTCCACAAAACAATTTTCTTGTTTGTGCCCTGGATATTGCAGCATGGGATATGTATGGGAAATTAAAAGGAAAAAAATTGTACGAGCTATGGGGAGGTGACACTGCCAGGAATCCGATCTGCGATTATACTATCGGAATAGACAGCATTGATAAGATGGTAGCCAAAATGAAAGAAAAACCCTGGCCAATATATAAGATAAAAGTAGGTACCGCTGATGATATTGCTATAGTAAAAGCATTGAGAGAAAATACTGATGCTACACTAAGAGTTGACGCAAATGCCGCCTGGAACCTTGAAACAGCGTTGTTTCTTATTCCACAATTGGAAGAACTGGGTGTGGAGCTGGTAGAACAACCGCTAGCAAAGGATGACTGGGAAGGTATGAAAGTGCTCTTCAGGGAATCTTCGTTGCCGCTATATGCAGATGAATCCTGTGTATTTGAGCAGGATGTAGAAAGATGTTTTGGTCACTTTCATGGAATTAACATCAAACTCACCAAATGCAGTGGTATCACTCCCGCAAGACGCATGATTCAAAAAGCAAGAGAACTTGGTATGAAAGTAATGATCGGCTGCATGAATGAATCAACAATCGGTTCTGCGGCTATTGCTCATTTACTTCCTTTTATTGACCATGTAGATATGGACGGTCCATTGTTGCTCGAAGAAGACCTTGCTACCGGAATTTCTTATGATTATGG
>CAZTKV010000382.1:0-1696 GCA_964614285.1 uncultured Chitinophaga sp.
GGGCCGGGTGTGCATACTGTTACTTATACATTTACCACTGCCGGAGGTTGTACAGGTACTATTAATAATACGATTGAAGTATATGCAAGACCAACAGCTTCCTTTACTGCCAGTGGTAATAACGGGGCATGTTTGGGCCAGGCAGTTACCTTAACGAATACATCCACTGTTCCATCCGGAACGATCACTACCTGGAACTGGAACCTGGGTGATGGTAATACACCTACCTATAATAACGGCAACCCGTTTGCTGTGAACTATGCAGCGGCGAATACCTATACAGTACAACTGGTAACAGTGAGTGACCGTGGATGCTTCAGTGAACCGGTTTCACAAACAATAAGAATAAGTCCATTACCAGTCGCAGACTTTACGGTACCAACCGGTATCTGTATGCCGGGAGGAAATGCAAGCTTCACTAATCTTACTGCGGTGTCTGATAATTCAACATTAAGCTATGTTTGGGATTTTGGTGATGGTAATACTTCAGCCAACACCAATCCTTCACATGTGTATGCTGCTTCGGGTAATTACAATGTAACACTGGTATCTACCTCTGCATTTGGCTGTGTGCACCAGGTTACAAAAGTGATGAACAGTTTCTTTGATAAACCGGTTGCTGCATTTACTGTATCACCACAGGAACTTTGCCAGGGGGCAGATAATGTATTCAGTGATGGCAGTTCGGCACCTAACAGTACGGTGCAATCATGGGCATGGAATTTTGCAGATGGAAGCAATTCTACTGTGGCCAGCCCGACCAAACGGTTCAATACACCCGGAGTATATAATGTAAGCCTGGTGGTAACAAACGCTGTAGGTTGTGTTTCTACTCCTTTTGTATTACCAGTTACTGTTCACCTGCAGCCGGTGATCGATGCAGGGCAGTCGTATGTACTGCCACAGGGAACAGTATTGCAACTGAATGCGACGGCCAATTCATCTACGCTTGCATTTAACTGGTCACCCGGTTTTGGATTAAGCAGTACAACAGTGCTGAATCCGACATTAACAGCTTTACAGGATCAGACCTATACACTGACAGCTACCGGTGCTTTTGGCTGTACGGCCACAGACCAGATGACGGTGAAAATATTGAAGCCGGTAAAAGTGCCGAATGTATTCTCACCCAATGGTGATAATATACATGACCAGTGGCTGATCCCTAACCTGGGTGATTACCCGGGTTGCACGGTGGAAGTATTTAACCGGTATGGCCAGCAGGTATTTTACTCTGCCGGGTATGGTACACCATGGAACGGAACCTATAAAGGAAAAGAGTTGCCTGCGGGCACATATTATTATATCATTCAGTTGCAAAACGGATTCAAACCGCTGAGCGGATCGGTAACGATCATCCGGTAGAGAAGATGTCTGTAACTGGTTAATTTTTTAATGACCAAAATTTAATTGCGATGCGAAAGAGCTTACGAGTTTCATTGTTGCTGATCCTAACCGGCCTTGCTGTGAGTAAAATAAGTGCGCAGGTTGATCCGCATTTTTCCCAGTATTATGTGTATCCATCCTGGCTTAACCCTGCACTGACTGGAGCTTTTGATGGCCAGTACAGGGTATCAGGAGTGTACCGTAACCAGTGGGGGAATATCTCCAGTCCGTTCACAACGTATGGAGCTTCTGCCGAGTTCACCACGGAGAAAAAACTAAACCTTGGTGTAAGTGTGCTGAAACAAACAGC
>CAZTKV010000383.1:0-1696 GCA_964614285.1 uncultured Chitinophaga sp.
TTCTGTACATAGCAGGATTAAATATTTTCATCTGTCTTATTATCATCTTCTCTGCAGGTACGGCCTTGTTTATGTATGTGTATAAAATGAGCCGCAAGTACGGGCAATATGGATTGATGAAAAAGATAGCCCGGCGGGCAGTGCCAAAAGTTATTAAGAATTATTCTATTGTGAAGTTGAAAAAACAGTTATTGAAATGAAGAACCTGTTTGATGTGTTGCCCGTGTATGGTATGGAGCATAATGCCATTCTCTCTAAAATGGGAGATGTAACAGTAGCGTTTAAAGTAGAACTGCCGGAACTGTTTACCATGAGCAATGATGACTATGAGGCTTTTCATCATGCCTGGATAAAGGCCATAAAAGTATTGCCAGTTGGAAGTGTACTGTACAAGCAGGATTGGTTTACTGAAGCAAAATATATGGCAGATTTTGGAGGAGACAATAACAGTTTTCTGAGCCGCAGTAGTGAACGTTTCTTTAATGAGCGGCCGTATTTAGACCATGACTGTTATATCCTGCTTACCAAAAAGCCGGTAAACCGGAAAATGTCATCATCTGTTTTTTCAAGCCTTTTAAGAAAATCAATCGTTCCTGAAGAAACACTGGATTCAAAACATTATCATGATTTCTTAAACCATGTAGGGCAGTTTGAAAAGATTCTTTGCGATAGTGGTTTTATTTCTATGAAGCGTTTGGACAATGAAGAATTGTTTTACCTGATAATGAATTATGTGAATCTGAACACAGTTGACTACTCCATCGGGGATATTGAATTTAAAGACGACTGGAAGATCGGTGAAAATCACTGTCAACTTTATACGATGGCTGATGCTGAATTTGTACCGGCATTGTGCGGCTCCCGGATTAACTATGATAAATATTCTACTGATAAAACAAAATTTAGTGTTGGCTTTGCATCACCCATGGGGCAGCTACTAAGCTGCAATCATATTTACAGCCAGTATGTGTTTATTGAAGATGTGCAGAAAACCATTCAAAAATTAGAAAGCAAAAGATTAAGGTTGCAATCACTCTCTGCATACAGCCGGGAAAATTCTATATCCAAAGAATCAACCGATGCTTTTCTGAATGAAGCCATCAGTGAACAGCGGCTGCCGGTTAAAGCCCACTTCAATATTCTTGCCTGGACGGATGATAAGGAACAACTAAAACACATCCGTAATCTCTGTTCATCGGCACTCACACAAATGGATGCAACGCCTAAACAGGAAACGGAAGGTGCTCCGCAAATCTGGTGGGCAGGCATACCGGGCAATGCAGCCGATTTTCCGATGAATGATACGTTTGATACTTTCTCACCGCAGGCCTGTTGCTTCTTCAATTTAGAAACCAATTACCGGTCTTCCATCAGTCCCATTGGCCTGCGGTTGGGAGACCGGCTCAGCGGCAAACCGGTCCATGTAGATATTTCGGACGAGCCGATGGATAAAGGGATCTGTACGAATCGCAATAAATTCATCCTTGGCCCCTCTGGAAGCGGAAAATCTTTCTTTACCAACCACATGGTGAGGAGCTACTATGAAAAAGGCACACATATTGTGCTGGTTGATGTCGGCCATAGCTATAAGGGCCTCTGCGATATGGTAAATGGCTACTACTTCACATACAGCGAAACCAAACCCATCAAGTTCAATCCATTTTATATTGGTGAAGGAGATGTGCTGGACACAGAA
>CAZTKV010000384.1:0-1695 GCA_964614285.1 uncultured Chitinophaga sp.
CTGCAATTTCAGCTCCGCCACTTCCATACGCAAAAGCTTTTACCATTGCCATAATTTTGGTCGATGGTTTCAATATGCGTTGGTACTCCTTTAAATTATGGGCAATGGCATTCAGATTAATTTCTAATACTGTCTGATGTACTTTTTGCTCCAGTAACTGCGCTATTTGCTCAAAGGCAAACACTCTTGCTCCTTTTACCAAAATAGCTTCTTCTTTAAAAAGAGAAGACCTGAATTGTTGTAAAAATTCAGCTGTTGAAGAAGACAATTCTGCAGTTAATCCATTTTCGCTACCGGCAATAAGATGGCGCAGTGATTTTGATATCCGCTCCCCTATTCCAATCAACCTGCTGACACGATGCTTTTTCAGGCTTTCTGCAACATGTGTATATAACTGATCATCCGGAACAGCACTTTGCAGAAAATCAGAAAGAATGACTGTTCTCTTCATACCAGTGCTTTGCTGTTCAAGAAAGGTAAGTGCAATTTCAAGCGAGCTGATGTCTGCACTATAGCTATCATTAATAACTAAACAATGATTAATCCCTTTCTTCATCACCAACCGCATATCTACCGGCACCAGCTGTTTCATCCTGTCGTTGATTACATCTTCTTTATAACCGAGTATGAGCAATACTTCCCAGCAGGTAATAGCATTTTGCAGGGAAGCCTCATCAGTAAAAGGAATCTCCAAATGGATTTTCTTATTCTGCAATGCCGGGTATATAGCTGTGATTACTGTCGTTGTTTCTTTCTTTATTAACTCCACCTGCCGAACTGGCTCCGGTTGTTTTGAATGCCTGAACAATATTCTTTTTTCTGCTTCCTTTTGTTCCTTTGATTCAAACCCTTCACTATGTGCTTCGCCAATATTTGTAAATATGCCAATGGTTGGCCGTATAATTCGCTCCAGTTTATCCATCTCTCCCGGCTTTGAAATGCCGGCTTCAAATATTGCCAGTGTATGATGCTCATTCATCTGCCACACACTAAGCGGCACGCCAATTTGTGAATTATAACTTTTGGGACTTCTGACTATATTATACTCGGGATGCAATAACTGGTACAACCATTCCTTAACAATTGTTTTTCCATTGCTACCTGTGATCCCGATCACTGGTATATTAAACTGACTGCGGTGATAAGAAGCCAGCTGTTGTAATGCCGATAATGTGTCTTTTACTTTGAGTATACTTGCTCCAGGGTAAAGTCTTTCATTTATCTTTTCACTCACGACAAAGTTTCTTACTCCTTTTTTATATAACTCTGGAATGAAATCATGCCCATTACGGCGGAAACCAATCAAAGCAAAGAACAAAGAAGTGGCAGGTGAAAAAACCTTACGGCTATCCAATAAAAGGTGCTCTACCGGGTTATCATTTCTGACAATGGCTTCTGCCCGGATGAGCTTGGCAATATCGTTTACTGAATAGTGCAAGGTTTTACCAATAGATCAGGAAACACTTTCATCAGTAATATCTGCAGGTTCCCCTTTTTTATTTATAAATATGGAATAGAATATAG
Organism: uncultured Chitinophaga sp.; assembly: GCA_964614285.1. Lineage (GTDB taxonomy): Bacteria > Bacteroidota > Bacteroidia > Chitinophagales > Chitinophagaceae > JJ008. Next base: position 1,525 of record CAZTKV010000384.1, read on the forward strand.
AGCCTGTAATACATACCAAAATAACTCCTAATGAGATAAATACCTGTATTTGCTTACTTATCCACTGGTTGATCCAGTGTTCACCAAGCATTTTAATCCCTATAAATACCAATACGATAGCAATACCCTGCTGGAGGTAATCAAACTTACTGACTGCCCCACGGAGTAAGA
>CAZTKV010000385.1:0-1691 GCA_964614285.1 uncultured Chitinophaga sp.
CTTTCCCCTTTGTGATATCGTTGAGTTTACCTTTCAGCAATTTTCTTTTCAATGCAGATATATGATCAATAAAGAGCTTCCCTTCAATATGATCATACTCATGCAGGATCACTCTTGCGGTAAGCCCTGCAAAAGTTTCTGTTTGCTGCCGGAAACGCTCATCTACATAGTTCAGCGTTACACTTTCCTGCCGGTATATATCCTCCCTGATCTTTGGGATACTAAGACAACCTTCATTGTAAGGCCATTCATCGCCTTCGAGCCCGGCAATATGGGCATTGATAAAAACCGCTTTTAAACCCGGTGCATCAGGGTATTCTTTTCGCTCTTCTTCATTCATCCCATTAAACATCTGCACCGTATCTACCACAAAAAGACGGATGTCCTTGTTTACCTGGGGTGCAGCCAGCCCCACCCCATTACTGGCATACATGGTCTCCCACATATCCTCAATGAATTTGTCAAGTTGCGGGTAACCAACTGTGATATCTGCGGCTACTTTTCGAAGTACCGGGTGGCCATATGCTACGATTGGTAAGATCATTTTGCAAATTTACCCTGACCGGCTCAATTAACCAATTGATCTCATATATTCCTGTAACATGATCGTGGCTGCAATTTCGTCAACCAGGGCTTTATTTCGCCGCTGCATTTTCTTCAACCCCATTTCCAGCATGGCATCTTTAGCCATTTTAGAAGTATAACGTTCATCTACTTTTTTGACAGGGATAGCCGGGAAGTTTTTTTGCAGGTCCTTAATAAATTTTTCTACCAACGGAGTGGCATGGGTGGCAGAATCGTCCCAGTTGGTAGGCCAGCCGATCAGGATCAGTTCTACCTGCTCTTTGGAGAAATAATCCTTCAGAAAAGGAATCACTTCTTTTGAATGAAGTGTTGTTAGCCCAGTAGCAATAATTTGTAAAGGATCGGTAACAGCTACACCTGTTCTTTTGAGTCCAAAATCTATAGAAAGAATCCTTGCCACTGAATTATGTATTGATGAATAAATCTGCTATAACAAAGATGGCAAAAACAACTGACGCAATACCATTGGCGGTCATAAAAGCAAGGTTTACTCTTTTAAGATCAGTTGGCTTCACAATTGAATGCTGGTAAACCAGCATACCAATAAATACAGCCGTTCCAGCCCAGTACAACCATCCGAAATGACCGTAAACGCCTGCATAGACCACTGCTGCAGCGCTCAGCAAATGCAAAAACTCCGATACCCTTAATGCTTTTGCCTTACCCAGCCAGGCAGGAACAGAATACAGTTGCTGCGATTTGTCAAACTCCTCATCCTGCAGAGCATAGATAATATCAAAGCCACTGACCCAGAAAATAACAGTCAATGAAAAAAGAATGGGTAATAATGCAAACTGACCTGTAACAGCCAGGTAGGCGCCAATCGGTGCCAATGATAGACCCAGTCCAAGAATCAAATGACAAAGCGGGGTAAATCTTTTGGTGTAGCTATAACCCAGCACCACCGCCAGCGCAACAGGTGATAAATAGAAACAAAGACGATTAATAAAATACGTACAGGTAATAAACAACAGGCTGCTGATGATGGTAAAGGCCAATGCATTCTTTGCAGAAATAACCCCTGCCGGTATTTCCCTTACCGCAGTTCTTGGATTCTTAGCATCATATTGTCTGTCAAGATAACGATTGAATGCCATAGCTGCGCT
>CAZTKV010000386.1:0-1688 GCA_964614285.1 uncultured Chitinophaga sp.
ATATACCTGACCATATAAATAAATCCCTGCTTGTCCTTATACTTCGCATCCAATGCCGGGTAACCTTTATGATTCGTTTGATTTCTGAACAGCGTGGTATCTATAAATTCCGAGGCCATAAAACTTTCTTCCATTAATCCCAGGTCGAAAGTGTCTTCCTCTGCAAAATTGTAATTATGTATATCTGTTCTTATCACCCGGTATTGTGTATTGCTGGATCTATCCTCCGCATCAAATATCCAGCTTCCGTCATTACCTATATATGGCACATGGGGCAGGTCAACCATAAAGCCACCATACACCGGAGAGTATTTTTTCCAGCCGGTAGTACCCTCTGTACCATTTTTATATTCCTTCAATTGTATGCTGCCAAAAAAACGCTTCCCTTCCTCACCGAGTTTTACATAATCCCCGTTACCACTCATTTTAAAGAAAAACACTTCAAATGGAGTGACCAGTATGTTGTATCGCTGCAGATCACCCCGGCGGGTACGATTGATGATATCAAATCCTTTATACCCGTTCCTGGTAATGGATGTTTTAGAAATAATTTTCCCGGGTACATTTTCATACAATAAACTATCTACTTTTTTCAGTACATCCTCTGCAGAATGGTTCCACATCCAGGCATTTGTCATTATTCTTGTCACCATGTAATAACTTCCATTGGCCATATCTGCATATTGCTGCTGATCCAGCGCAGCATCTTCGCCAAACTTGTAAAACTTGCCGGGAATGTCCACCTTAAAAAAACCATCCTCAGCCGTTTCTGTTTTGAATGTAACCGGCACCCTGATCTTTTCCAGCATTTCTTTTTCCTTACTGGCCCGTTCTCCCATTTTTACCGGGCGGAGTTTATATCCTTTGGCCCGTAACATTTCAATCACACCCCGTTGGCCTGGTAAGTGTGCTGCCCCAACACCTACAAATAGTACAGAGCCTGATCTCAGAATGGAATCGATTGAATTTGCCTGTATCTCGTTTCTTTTATACAGGAATTTTTCATCAAAGGCTGCAGAAAAACTGTTGTATGAATTAATAGAATCCAGCAGGTCAAGATCTCCTTTACGGTAAGCCTCCTGCAGCTTATCCATGGAGTATTCCTCATCCATATCTCCATAACTTCTGTCTTTCCTGTTCTTATCTTTTGCCGCATCCTTGTAAGCTTCGGCCATCAGGCGCATACTTTCTCCATAGCTCTCTACACCGGTTACTTTTTTGCCCAGCTTTTTACCGCATTGGTATATATACATATCCAGGTAAGTATCTTCTTCAAAATCACTTGACTCATTGCCATAAGAACGATACAGCAGATTATTAATAGTAGAAGGGTTGCTGAACAATGCCCTTTCAATCTTAGCGTCGTATTTGTAAAATTTAAGTGTGCTTATACTGAGATAATCTTCCGGCAAACTTGTGAGATCCCCATAGCTTCCTCCGTACTCTCCCCCTTCTCCCAAATCATACTTACTCATATCCTCCTGCCATGTTTCAGGATTGGTTTCCAGTGCCACTACCTGGGCATTTTTTACAGCGATATAAAAAGAGTCAGGAAGATTGAAAGCAATTTTGCTGCTCACATGCATGGTGCCGATCAGGTACGATGGTTTCTTAGTTCCATTACCGGTGATCTCCCATAAAAGACTGGGATACTTTTTTTCTTTGATCCTGGGTTGTGCCTGCAATAA
>CAZTKV010000387.1:0-1687 GCA_964614285.1 uncultured Chitinophaga sp.
CCAAACGAGAATCCCGGATTCATAGCTGATACATCTGTTTACAATAAAGAAAATGCAAATTACTGGACCTCCTGCACTAATCTTACCCTGGGGATAGGTCAGGATAAAATGCTGACAACTCCTTTGCAAATGGCGAATGCAATGTGTATCGTTGCCAACAGGGGTTATTATTATACTCCTCATTTTGTTGAAAAAATCGATGGCGAGACAGAAGAAGATACCGTACTGATGAATAAATTCCGGGTAAGGCATGATGTACTTACTCATATTCCCGATACTGCTTTCACGGCTGTAATAGAAGGTATGAATGATGTGGTAAAATTTGGTACCGCAAGAGTTGCACAGATTCCAAACATCGATGTATGTGCTAAAACCGGAACAGCAGAAAACTATACGATCCTTGATGGCAAAAGAATTAAACTGCCAAACAATTCCATGTTTGTTTGTTTTGCGCCAAAGGATAACCCTAAAATTGCAATTGCCGTATTTGTACAAAACGCAGGGTTTGGCGCCACCTGGGCGGGCCCTATCTCCCGTATCATGATTGAGAAATACCTGAACGATACGCTGATGACAAAAAGCAAGGCCGACCTGGAACGCATCGCTAATACCAACCTGATGCCAGCCTATTTCAAACGACTTCAGTATAAGGAAGACTCAATAAGGGCATACAACTGGTACAGGGATTATAAGGACAGCTCACTTATCAAAAGGTTCCTCAAACTATCGGCCTCCGTAAATAATCAAAAATCTGATCCTCCGGGAAGAAAGATGCCGGTGCAGCACAAAAAAGAAACTATGGCAGCGAGAATGCCGGAAGAAAAAATATATCATAAACATGCAAACCCTGCTGCTGCATGAGGCAATCAAATCCTGCCATATCAAAAGGAATTGACTGGAGCCTGGTATGGATATACCTGCTCCTGGTATCTATTGGTCTCACCGCAATTTTTGCTGCAACGTACAAAGAAGGGGATGCCGTGGTTCAGAGTTTTATCAATTTTAAAACCGACTACAGCAAACAATTTTATTTCTTTTGCTTCTCTGCCTTACTTGGCTTTTTTATCCTGTTAACAGATAGTAAGTTTTTTGCTGCCACAGCCAACCTGTTGTATGCGGCCGGCATTGTAATGTTATTGCTCGTTTTTCCTTTTCATTCTCCCATTAAAGGAACAGAGTCTATCATTAAATTAGGTGCATTTAACTTTCAGCCGGCAGAGTTATGTAAGATATTTGTAGCACTTGCTTTAGCAAAATACCTGTCAAGACCCGAAACAGATTTTACAAAAACAAGATCCCAGTTGATCGCAGCCGGGATCGCTTTGTTTCCTGCCGCACTTACTATTATGCAGAGTGAGACAGGCCTGGCTCTTGTTTATTTTTCCTTCTTTATAGTAATGTACAGGGAGGGGCTGCCTTCTATTGTTTTGATAATTGGGTTTTCAATAGCTGCACTTATAGTAGCGACAATAGTAATAGAACCCAATACGCTGGCCATTATACTTACTGCTATCGCTGCATTTATTATCTATTTATTCAGAAGACAAATCAAACGACGCCGTGATTTACTGGTGACTATACTGTTTCTATGGGCATTATGTGTGGGTATTCAGCGGTTTGCGGTGCCAATGATCTTTAAGAATGTGCTGCAGAAACACCAGGTAGAACGTATCTATGATCTTTTTGG
>CAZTKV010000388.1:0-1666 GCA_964614285.1 uncultured Chitinophaga sp.
GGGATGCTGATCGTTGAAGGAAACGCAATGATCAATAACCAGGCTGCACCAAAAGATCATTTTGTTTTATTCGAAAATGATGGGGAAGAAATAACTATTGAAGCAACAGAAGATACAGTTATACTTGTGTTATCAGGTGAACCTATCGATGAGCCTATTGCGGCATACGGCCCCTTCCTGATGAATACATGGCCGGAAGTAGAACAGGCTATACAAGATGTGAATGCGGGGAAGTTTGGAATCCTGGAAGAATAATATTTCCACTAATACCACAAAGACCGCTAAGAAAATAAAATAATCCTTTGTACTCTTAGTGGCTTTGTGGGAGATTCCTTTTTTCGATAAACGCTACCAGGCTCTTTCTTGCATTGTTCTGTATCTTTTTCTTCATAAATCCTGTCCAGCCGAACAGTTCGCCTTTCCAGCCCAATGCCTGGGCCGCCCATTTGCTCAGTTTAAAAGCATCGCTATGCTCAATGATCTTACCATCTTTCAATTTCATAAAGGCTTTAATATGGTTCACTACCCTTCTGCCTGTTTTGGAGAAAGTATAAGTAGCCGTCCAGTTGCAGGTAGCATATTCCTCATCCAATAACTGGATATTGGAAAAACTTAATGAAAAATCTTTGGCATTTTTGCAAAGCATTTCCCACATACTTTTGGCTTCATCTCCCCGCAGCAAACCAAAAGCAGGGTCATTGAATACAATATCATCACTGTAACAATCATTCATTGTCTTATAATCCAGTTGCTGAAAAGCTGTATAGAATTTTGAGATAATAGCTGTATTCGTTTCCATAAAACAATTTATTACTGGTGAAGATTGGCTAAATTAGTTTATTAAAACTAATCTCATGCGGTTTCTTAAAACGGTTTGTCTTTTACTACTTGCTTTTGTAACAGTTGCCCAGGAAGTGAATATTATTCCGAAGCCTCATTCAATTGTTTTAAATAAAGGAGAATTTGTTCTAACTGGTAACATCCCGATTTTTTATGACTTAGAAAGTGGTGAGATTGATAGCATCGCAACTTCAGTTAAATTTTTAGACGAGTATCTGAAGAAATATTATACTCTCTGGTCAAAGTCAAATACTAAATTGGAAGCATCTCCTTCTCAAAAAATTACTTTAGGCATCGCTGAGATTGAACCCAATATTTCAGGCGCATATAAACTTGAAATAAAGGATAAAATTATTTCAATAAGAGGCAGCAATGCGCTGGGCATATTCAATGGCATCCAAACCCTCATCCAACTCCTTCCAACCCCCAACCTTAAACCTCAAACTTCAAACATTAAACTCACAATTCCTCAATTAACAATAACCGACTACCCCCGCTTCCAATACCGCGGCATGCACCTCGATTGCAGCCGTCATTTCTGGTCAGTTGATTTTGTAAAAAAATATATTGATTACCTCGCCTTGCATAAGTTCAACAAATTTCACTGGCACTTAACCGATGACCAGGGCTGGAGGATTGAAATAAAAAAATATCCCAAGCTTACTTCAGTTGGTGGCTGGAGAAATGGCACTATCATTGGCCGTTACCCCGGCACCGGTAATGATGGGCTGAAGTATGGAGGATATTATACACAAGAGCAGATAAAAGAAGTGGTGAAATATGCAGCCGAACGATATATAGATGTGATCCCCGAAATAGAAATGCC
>CAZTKV010000389.1:0-1659 GCA_964614285.1 uncultured Chitinophaga sp.
CTTTTACGAAATATTGTTTTTTGGCATGGATGCAGTTCTCGTCTTCATACACTGTAGCCTTGTCAGCCGCAATAGTGATAGTTGGCGATTGGTTATATTCTTTTTTCAGCCAGTTATTATCCAACAATGGCTGGGTCTTCAGTTTTGTATACTCTCCGTCAGCATTTACTGCATTGCCAAACCCGCAGTTAAATGAAGTTGACTGGCTATTGATATATATAATATCTCCGTTGATCTTAAATTTTAAAATACAGGGAGCGGCGGCATCTTCAAAGCTATTATCAAAGGATGCTGTATCATTTATAAAAGTGACAGTACCATCCGTTTCACCAATATTATAAGAAGGCCATCCGATGGTTACGTCCAGCCAGAAACGATACTTGTTTCCTTCCATTTTCAGTAAAACAAGCATGCCGGAGGCGCCTTTTTCATTTGCGGGTGCATCGCCAACAGGAGGGAAAGAATAGCCATAGGCACCGGAATAGTTTGCTTGTGCATTAACGAATAAAGATGACAAAATCATTACCAGGGCAATTAGAACTCTTTTTTTCATACAAATTATTTAACGGTATTATCAAGGCGCTATTGGCGGGCCCTGATTTGTGTAAATGAATGTAACTAAAAATCTGATTATTAATTATTAGAAAGGCGGCCGGTCACTATGTCGTAGATACTTAGTGCCAGCATAGCCAGGGCAAAGAGCCCTATTATCCCAAAGGCGAGATTGTTTGTTGTTTGATAATCAGGAAGAATGAAATCTGAAGGATTGTTTTTATCATAAATGACCCTGACTTCTATTAAAGGCTTTTCCTTTTTTTTGAGGGAAGAGGAAAAATGAAAATTACTGTTGATATATGGCAAGCCTGATATTTTTTCCTTTGAGGTTGTCTCAAATTCAATTATTGGAGTAGTGTCGCCATCTTTGTCATAAGTGTAGTCCACAATATATCCGGAAACCAGTTCCCCCGTTTTCCTGATTCTTCGGGCATCCGCCAATCCGTATAGTAACGTAATCAGCATACCCAGTGAAAAAATCATTATACCCAAGGGGGCCTTAATCGAAAAGCAAATAAATACAACAATTACAAAAACAATAAAAGTAACCGCTTGCTTAGTCGTTGCTTCTCGCATAGACTGTTATTTAAAGCCGTACAAGTTAATTTCTGATTGGTCTGCCACTTTTCAATACACTTTGAATTCTTTCCAGTGTTTTCTTTTCACCACAAAGAGACAGGAATGCTTCCCTCTCAAGGTCTAGCAGGTATTGCTCAGAAACCAATGTAGGCTCACTCAAGTCGCCGCCGCACATTACATACGCCAGTTTCTTTGCCACAACAGCATCATGTTCGGTGGCATAGTTAGCGGTCCGCATAGCATGAATACCGGAGTATAATGCCCCGAGAGCTGTTTGCCCCAATACTTTTATATCGTTTCGTTGAACGGGAACTGTGTAACCGCTGTCGTAAATTTCAATTACTGATTTTTTGGCTTCAGCAACCCGGCGGCCCTGGTTCATTACCACTTCATCCAGCCCTTTCCTGTATACACCCAGTCCAAAACCTTCTTGTGCAGAAGTGGCCACTTTAGCAGTAGCAATAGAAAGGAATCGATTTTTTAGTGTAATTGTCTCCGGCTCATCTTCATGCATTTCATCAGAAG
>CAZTKV010000390.1:0-1627 GCA_964614285.1 uncultured Chitinophaga sp.
TGCAAAAACGAAAAAGAGATAAGAAGCTGTTACAAAAAACTATCTGCCGGTGGCCTGGCCACACATCCCATTGAAACAACTTTTTTGGGGGCGCTGCTTGGCGGATTGACGGACAAGTTCGGCAACCACTGGCTGCTGCACTATCAAAAACAAAAAATAGGTTAGCTTTAATGCCCTTCAAACAAAAACCAACATGGCTGCTGCAATGAAAAGAATCATAGCCAAAAATGTGGATGAATATATCCGCTCTTTCCCGGCCCCGGCAAAAGCGGCGCTGGAGAAAATCCGTAAAACTATTAAAGCGGCTGCCCCCAAAGCAGAGGAATTGATAAGCTATGGTATTGCAGGTTATAAATATCATGGTATGCTTATCTATTTTGCAGGGTTTACCAATCATGTTAGTGTGTATCCGGCCCCCAGAACAGCAGAGCCGTTCAAAAAAGAACTCGCCGGCTACAAAGGAGGAAAGGGCACTGTGCAATTTCCATTAGATAAACCCATACCGCTTGACCTGGTAAAGCGGATTGTGAAATACAGGGTGAAACAGAATGAAGAAAAAGCAGCGGCTAAGAAAACCAGAACTGCTGCCGGCAAACCAACAGCTCTAAAAAAATCATCGGATGATGAACAGGTGACGGCCTGGCTGAATAAACTTGATGCAAAAGTTAAACCAGAGATTGATGCAGTAAGAAAGATCATCAGGTCTTCTTCTGCCAAACTGGGCGAAAGAATAAAATGGAATGCCCCCAGCTATTATTACAAGGAAGATATTGTGACTTTCGGTCCTTATCGTAATAATAAAATCCTGCTGGTGTTTCATCACCCGGCAGTGGTAAAAATAAAATCTGCCTTACTGGAAGGTGATTATAAAGACAGGAGGCTGGTATATTTTAATAATAAAGCTGAAGCAACAAAAAATAAAAAAGAACTCAGCAGGATCATTACTGCCATTATTAAAACCATTGATAAAAAATAAACCGAAGTGCTATGCAAAAGATAATCTTTTCAACAACTATTAATGCTCCCAAAGAAAAAGTATGGGAAGTATTATGGGACCTCGATGCTTACCGGGCATGGACAAAAGCTTTCTCCGAAAGCTCTGCCGTACAAACTGACAACTGGAAAGAAGGCAGCAAGCTGCTCTTCCATGACGGTAATGGTTCGGGTATGGTAAGCGAAGTAGCAGCTAACCGTCCCAATGAATATATGTCGTTCCGCCATTTGGGTATGGTAAAAGACGGGATCGAAGATACCACAAGTGATGAAGTAAAAATATGGGCCGGCTCTATGGAAAACTATACATTGAAAGGCGAGAATGGTTCAACTGAACTAACTGTTGACATGGATATCAATGATGAGTATAAGGAGATGTTTGAAAAGATGTGGCCCGGTGCGCTGGCCAGTGTAAAAGCGCTGGCCGAAGGAACAGCGAAAACCACTATCACCATATCAGCAGAAGTTAATGCGCCGGTAGAAAAAGTTTGGACTTGCTGGACGGAGCCCAAACATATTACCCAATGGAACCAGGCTTCCGATGACTGGCATTGCCCCAAAGCGGAGAATGATGTACAACCGGGCGGAAAATTCTCTTCTACTATGGCGGCTAAAGACGGAAGTTTCAGTTTCG
>CAZTKV010000391.1:0-1627 GCA_964614285.1 uncultured Chitinophaga sp.
TGATTGCAACCCGGGAGGTGATAAGAATAACTATCTCGCCGGTGGCGCTATCCAGCTATACAACCTGAAAAAGAAAATAGCAGCGGAAACTTCCCGCGGCGTAGAGGTATTTTTCATCATGGATGCCTGCCGCTCCAATGAGCTACCGGGTGGTAATGAAGGCCTTAGTTTTTTAAATACTGCCGTCTCACAAAAGAAAGCCGGTGAAATCATGATGCTGGCTACCGCCGCGGGGCAGGAATCACTCGAAGATTCATCCATTGGTAATGGTCACGGCCTCTTTACATGGTACCTGGTTGATGGACTCAGCGGAGTAGCTGACTCCATCAGTGCAGCTGATAATAAAATTACGTTCCAGGAAATAAAAAAGTATGTGGAAAGCAATGTACCGTCTGTCGCATTGCAGCGATTCAAAAGAAAACAAGAGCCTTATTTCTGTTGCGATGAGAATAGTGAAAAAGTAATCAGCACTGTCAATACTGCTTACCTGGAAAAATGGTTACAGACAAAGAGAATGCAGCAACGGGGACCCGGAAATTCTTTTCATGGAACTATAGATACAAAGAAGAAAAGTTTTATTGCAGATACCACCTTGCTGGATACGTATAACAGATTCTACCAGGCCATCAGGAACAATAATATTACCGGTAACGAATCAGCAGAATTCTTTTATCAGCAACTAAGTACAAAATTTCCGGAAAATCCATATACTCTCGATGCCAGGTCAACCCTCACTATAGAATATATCAACTATGCACAGGCATTGGTGAACCGTTACCTTGATTGCGGAGAACTGACCGATAAAGAAAAACAACAAAACAATGAAGCGGGAACCAGGCTGGAGAAAGCTATCACTATACTCCGTGAAGAAGAGGAGGATTTTGCCAATTCTTTATCAGGAAGGATGTATTTCCTGAAAGCCAGTGGTGTATATCCTGATGCAGTTACTGCTTTTCAATTTGCTTATGCAGCATTGGCTGAAAATCCTGATGCCGCTTATATCCTTAACAGGCTGGCTACATTGCATCTTAGTAATAACCGGCTGGATAGTGCACAATTTTATGCAGAAAAGGCAACCCGAATTGCCCCAAAATGGATCTGCGCTGCCACTACCCTCGCACTGGTGAAAAAAGCAACAGAGAACAGTAAGAAAAATGATGGCAATAAAAGGTCAACAAGGAAAAATAGTTTTGGAATTAATTTTGGCGGAGGCTTAACCAGGTCAAACCCTGGCTTTTCTGGCAATACCAATACCGGTTTTGCAGGCATTGACCCGGCCAGCGCAGGTACTTTTAATCTTGGTTTACTATTCCAGGCACAACTTGGCAGCGTGGTATCCATACGTCCATCCGTTTCTCTTTCTTTTGACAATACCAGTATCGACTTTCTGCGAAGAGCAGGAACAGGCGGACCGATAACCATTGAGACGGTGTCAATAAAGACTAATTCCATTACTGCTTCTCTACCGCTAATCATCCGGTTAGGCAACCGTAATACTGTTCCTTATTTTTCACTCGGACCTTCCTTCAATTATTTACTGGGGCAAAGTAATGCTACCGCAGAAATTATACCGGTAAAAAAATCCCTGTTTATAGCCGATGCCGGATTAGGGCTTGATATAGACATA
>CAZTKV010000392.1:0-1626 GCA_964614285.1 uncultured Chitinophaga sp.
TGCAAAAACGAAAAAGAGATAAGAAGCTGTTACAAAAAACTATCTGCCGGTGGCCAGGCCACTCATCCCATTGAAACAACTTTTTTTGGGGCGCTGCTTGGCGGATTGTCGGACAAGTTCGGCAACCACTGGCTGCTGCACTATCAACAACAAAAAATAGGTTAGCTTTAATGCCCTTCAAACAAAACCAACACGGCTGCTGCAATGAAAAGAATCATAGCCAAGAATGTGGATGAATATATCCTCTCTTTCCCGGCCCCGGCAAAAGCGGCGCTGGAGAAGATCCGCAAAACCATTACAGCAACTGCCCCCAAGGCAGAAGAATTGATTAGTTACGGTATTGCAGGTTATAAATATCATGGTATGCTTATCTATTTTGCAGGGTTTACCAATCATGTTAGTGTGTATCCGGCCCCCAGAACAGCAGAGCCGTTCAAAAAAGAACTCGCCGGCTACAAAGGAGGAAAGGGCACTGTGCAATTTCCATTAGATAAACCCATACCGCTTGACCTGGTAAAGCGGATTGTGAAATACAGGGTGAAACAGAATGAAGAAAAAGCAGCGGCTAAGAAAACCAGAACTGCTGCCGGCAAACCAACAGCTCTAAAAAAATCATCGGATGATGAACAGGTGACGGCCTGGCTGAATAAACTTGATGCAAAAGTTAAACCAGAGATTGATGCAGTAAGAAAGATCATCAGGTCTTCTTCTGCCAAACTGGGCGAAAGAATAAAATGGAATGCCCCCAGCTATTATTACAAGGAAGATATTGTGACTTTCGGTCCTTATCGTAATAATAAAATCCTGCTGGTGTTTCATCACCCGGCAGTGGTAAAAATAAAATCTGCCTTACTGGAAGGTGATTATAAAGACAGGAGGCTGGTATATTTTAATAATAAAGCTGAAGCAACAAAAAATAAAAAAGAACTCAGCAGGATCATTACTGCCATTATTAAAATCATTGATAAAGAATAAAACGAAGTGCTATGCAAAAGATAATCGTTTCAACAACTATTAATGCTCCCAAAGAAAAAGTATGGGAAATATTATGGGACATTGATGCTTACCGGGTATGGACAAAAGCTTTCTCCGAAAGCTCTGCCGTACAAACCGATAACTGGAAAGAAGGCAGCAAGCTGCTTTTCCATGACGGTAATGGTTCAGGTATGGTAAGCGAAGTAGCAGCTAACCGCCCCAATGAATATATGTCGTTCCGCCATTTGGGTATGGTAAAAGACTGGATAGAAGATACCACAAGCGACGAAGTAAAAATATGGGCCGGCTCTATGGAAAACTATACATTGAAAGGAGAGAATGGTTCAACTGAACTAACTGTTGACATGGATATCAATGATGAGTATAAAGAGATGTTTGAAAAGATGTGGCCCGGTGCGCTGGCAAGTGTAAAAGCCCTCGCCGAAGGAACGGCAAAGACCACTATCACCATATCAGCTGAAGTAAATGCACCGGTTGAAAAAGTATGGACAAGCTGGACGGAGCCCAAACATATTACCCAATGGAACCAGGCATCGGATGACTGGCACTGCCCCAAAGCGGAGAATGATGTACGGCCGGGCGGAAAATTCTCTTCTACTATGGCGGCTAAAGACGGAAGTTTCAGTTTCG
>CAZTKV010000393.1:0-1622 GCA_964614285.1 uncultured Chitinophaga sp.
CCTTTACTATCAACTCTTTTTCTTTATCCATTATGTTCAGGCTTTCTTCCACTTCTACATGATCGTGGATGTCATTGTTCATGATTACAGGCTGAACAGTTTGTGCGGCCGGCTGAACTCCGATTGATAAAGGCTTTGGCTGCATTACTTCCTGTCCTTGCCCTTTTAATTCTTTCAGTTCATTAATGAAATGCTGGTTTTGCGCCACCATTTCCGGGTTCTGCAATACATCCAGGAACATCCTCTTTAATTCTGTCACATCTTTTTTCATGTCAAAAAAAAGCTTGTACAAAATCTCTCTTTCATTAGAAAATTCATGAACATTACCTTGTGCAGAGGCCAGAACAGGCATCCTGTTATTCGAATAGGGTTGTAAGAACTTATTCAATTCTTTTGCCGTTACCTGTTTGTCCTGCGAAAGAACTGAAATTTGTTCTGCAATATTCTTCAATTCCCGCACATTACCCGGCCAGGGATAGTTTATTAACAGTTGTTTTGCTTCGTCATCAAGTTGGACAGAAGAGGTTTTGTATTTGGTGGCAAAATCAGCAGCAAATTTTCTAAACAAAAGATGAATGTCTTCGGGCCTGTCGTGCAGGGCGGGCACCCGGATAGGTACTGTACTAAGACGATAATATAAGTCTTCCCTGAATTTACCGGATTGTACCTGCTGCAGCAGATCTTTATTGGTAGCGGCAATAACCCGTACATCTGTTTTTTGGGTCTTGGAAGAGCCAACTCTTATATATTCTCCTGTTTCAAGAACCCTCAGCAGCCTTGCCTGGGTACCGAGAGGTAATTCACCGATCTCGTCTAAGAAAATGGTACCCCCATTTACTGTTTCGAAGTATCCCTTCCTGGCATCTACGGCGCCGGTAAAGGAGCCTTTTTCATGGCCAAATAATTCAGAATCGATTGTGCCTTCCGGTATTGCTCCGCAGTTTACTGCAATAAACGGATTATGTTTCCTGGCCGAAAGTGAATGTATGATCTGTGAGAATACTTCTTTACCTACTCCACTTTCCCCATTGATCAATACAGTGAGATCGGTATTGGCCACCTGTGCAGCTACCTGCAATGCATAGTTGAGAGCAGGGGAGTTGCCGATAATAGCGAAACGATTTTTAATACTTTGAATATCCATATGCCTCTAATTCCCATAAGGGAGATTATATTTCCTGATTAATAATTTTTCCTAGTAATGTGGCTTGTGTGCAATCGAGCACTTTTACCTGTACGTAGTCTCCATTTTTCAGCGAATAGTTTTCTTTAGGGAATACGATCACTTTGTTCTGGCTGTTTCTTCCCTTCCATTCTTTATCATTTTTCTTACTGTCACCTTCAATCAGCACAGTAAATGTTTTACCGATATCTTTTTTATTACTTTCCTGTGAGAGCTTGTTTTGTATCTCCACAATTTCCTGCAACCTCCTTTTTTTCACGTCTTCGGGAATATCATCCTTGTATCTCCTTTGTGCCAGCGTACCTGGTCTTTCACTGTAGAAGAACATATAACTAAAGTCATAGCGGCTGTATTCCATTATACTGATGGTATCCCTGTGATCCTTTTCTTCTTCTGTACAAAAGCCAGTGATAATATCTGAAGAAATGCCGCAATCAGG
>CAZTKV010000394.1:0-1619 GCA_964614285.1 uncultured Chitinophaga sp.
GAGCTGGTGTAGGTTATGATCCCGGTCCTCCTATTTCTGTGGCACCACAGAATACGTCGACTAAGATCCCTGTAAGATACCTTTACCCGCAGGCTGAATACAATTACAATGCTGCAAATGTGGGTGCTGAGGGAACTATTGACCGGTACACCAAAATTTTCTGGGATATCAATTAATTTTGCACACCTCTAAATTGAAAAATATGAAAAAAACAAGTTTAGCTTCGGTCCTTTTCGTAGCCCTTCTGGCACTGACCTTTACGGGCTGTTTAAAAGACAAGGGCTTTGATAACTACGAATACGGAATCAATGATCCGGATACTCAACCTCCCGGCGTTGGTTTTCCTTTGGCAGCCAAAGCAAAGAATCCTTTCGGATTGGATGTTTCTGGCAGTACCCAGGTGGTAAATAATATGGTATATGTTAACCTGAATTCAGGTAGCCCTGCTCCTTCAGACATTACCATCACATTAGAAATTAAGAGTTCAGAAATTATTTCTGCTTATAATACGGCTAATGGTACCAATGTGCAGGTGTTGAGCCCTTCCTTGTATAGTGTGCCATTAACTCTTACCATCCCGGCAGGACAACGTAATGTACAGGTTCCTTTAACGGTGCCCAGCACACTTACGCTGAATCCGAATCTTGCTTATGGTGTGGGTTTGAGGATCACTGCTGTTTCAGGTAATTATATAATTGCTGATAACCTGAAAAATTTGTTTATCGAGTTTACTATTAAGAATAAATATGATGGCAGATACGTCCTAAGAGGTTATCATAACCGTGTACCATATACTTTCCCATATGAAACTGATATGCATATGGTGACTGCTGGTCCGGATGCGGTGTTCTTTTACTGGCCAGAGGTTGGTGGTGTAGGTCACCCTATTGGTATCGGACCAAACAATGCGTTGAGCTGGTACGGCCCTACAGTAGCTCCAGTGGTCGTATTTAATCTTACAACAAACCTTGTAACGAATGTTTACGGTAGTGATCCCGCAGGTCCTCCCATTACATTATTCACAGGTGCTGGAAGCAGGCAAAGCAAGTGGGATCCGGCAACAAGAAATATTACGGTAGATTGGAATTACAATGGAAATCCTCTCCGTGCTTTCTTTGATGATCTGGAATATGTAGGTCCGAGGTAATATATTCTTTTGATATTTTAAAAAGGGATTGTTTATTAACAATCCCTTTTTTTATCTGGCGGTATCAACGGTAAGTTTTTAGTACTTTTATTGTCTAATAATTTTGTTATGCAAATCATTTATCATTACTGTATTGCAGTATTTTTTATGCTGGTATGTTCAGTTGTTACAGCACAACAACTACAACACCCGGTTGCATTATCTGCCAATTCAGGCTCATTATCCGGAAGTCCTACTAAATTTGGTGGTTTGGCTCCCGACAGCAGGGGCTGGACAGATCCTGCACTTAACCATAACAAATTAATTCAGCAGCAAAACGGCGGGGATGGCACATATAAATTAATCGGTACGTATAAAGTAATAGGTACCCAGTTCTTGTTTGGAGAGCATCACAAGGGTGACATGTTTGCCAAAGAGGCAAAGGCTTATAATGTTTATCTCAGCTATAATACCTACAACCAGGAAGTGGAGT
>CAZTKV010000395.1:0-1619 GCA_964614285.1 uncultured Chitinophaga sp.
GCCTGCCTGCTTTCCTGAAATCAGATTTTTCATTTTGCAATTTATCTTTTAAACGCACAGTGAATATTTTTCCCGGAATATCAGTGGCTACAGTAAGCGATAACTTATTTCTTTCGGCCAATACAACGGAATCAGTTTTCGTGGTTTTTACCCCCCCCTTCTCAAAAACATAGCTAACAAATACTTTATCATTTTTATACAGTACATATGGGCCATCTTCTTGTGGAGACGCATTCAAATTTGTCATTGCCTTTTTAACGGGAGCTTGTATTTCTGGTACCATAATAACTGTAAACAACAGCGGAATAATGCCAAAAACAAGTTTTATTGTGTTCATAGTATCTGTTTTTACAGATCATCTGAATGTAATGACGGCACCTGCACTGATCCGGTTGCGCAATCATTTGTTACTAAAGATATTTCAAATCATTTAACCAGTCATTAAGACCTGGCAGCTCTTTCACGTTTTTTCCAATCTTGAAGCGTCATTTCAAACCTTATCTCGCCTTTTCCATATAATCCGGTTTCCTGCCAGCCAGACTTTCTGTAAAATGATTCTGCCCGTGTACCCGGGGTAGTACTCAACCATATGACGTCTGCAGTCTGCCCAAAATACCAGTCCATCATCCTGTCATGTAATTGACGTCCTATCCCTTTTTTGTCGTAACCCGGTTCCACAAACAATGCCCAGACATTCCTGTCGGCAACACTTACAATCGCAAATGCCACTATCCCAATACTATCGAGATAGACCCACCCTTTTCCTTTTCGTGTAATATAATCAGCAACATCGTTATCCGTGACCAATGAAGGGTCTGACAATTGATTTTCTTCAACCGCATTTCTCATCCGTTGAATTTGCGGAATATCCTTTACTGTTGCTTCCCGAATATGATTTTTGCCCATAAGCGGTAGAATCAGATTTAAGTTATTACTATTTTACTTCACTTATGTCAGCACTTTCAAAAATTGTTCTAGCCAACAATTATTATCTTCAATATTTAAAAAAGGTTTTATGCGCCCCTTGTTATTTTTTATAAGCCTGTTCAGCCTTATTCAGCCACTTTTTTCACAGGAAAAAGTAGTAGCAGAAACGGAATTCCCGTTTAACAAGCGGTTCTCAGAATGTGAAAATCGCTGGGTAGCATTCCCAAAATCTGAAAAGGATAATAAGTATCCTTTTGGATTTGTCTATATAGATGCACAGGCCGGTTTCACCTTTGATATGGAAGGGACCTTCTCTGTAATAAACGGTAAAATGGTCAGGGATAGTTTTGAAAAAAAAGGAAGTTTTAAATACCGATTACAAACAAATACAAAAAAAGTAACAGAATTATCCGCAAAGCATCTGGGCATACTGGGAGTAGACAGCATCCCGGACTGGCTTACAATTTATGCCGCTTACACTGATACAATAAGACGACTTATCCGCTGGGGCTACCACTATAATCATGTAAACGAATGTCATATCGCTTTAACCTTCCTCGAAAAAGCGTATAAACAAGAGCCACATGCGGAAGGACTTGAATTTGAATTATCATTCGCCTACAATGCATTAGGCAGATATGATGAGGCAATCCATGTGCTAGATCTTGCTATCAAAAATGACCCAAAGAACA
>CAZTKV010000396.1:0-1618 GCA_964614285.1 uncultured Chitinophaga sp.
ATGTGTTCAAATCAAAATACGGCGATTGTAAAGGCATGGCCAACCTGATGACTGAAATGCTGAAGATTGCCGGCCTTGAAGCGTACATGACATGGATCGGCACCCGCCACATACCTTATGATTATACACTGCCTTCACTCGCCGTGGATAATCACTGTATCAGTACAGTAATGCTGGGAGGAAAAGAATATTTTCTTGACGGAACAGAAAAATATATACCCTTTGGTGAATATGCATGGCGCATACAGGGAAAAGAAGTACTGATAGGCAAAGGAGAAAAATATGAAGTAAAGAAAGTGCCCCTGCAGGATAAAGAAAAGAACAAGATACTTACACAAACCAGTTTTCAGTTAAAGGATAATGTACTGAAGGGGCATGTAAAAGCTACCCTGACAGGTGAGCAGCGGACCGGTTTTCACCAGTATTATCATGATCTTCCTACTGATGATAAAAAGAAAATGATCCAGCGCTTCCTTGAATTTGGAAACCGTAACCTCGTTGTTTCCAATGTAAAAACATCAGACCTGAACAACCGGGAGATACCGGTAGTGATCGAAGGCGATATTGACCTCAGTAATTATGTAATTACGGAAGACAAGGAAATATATCTTGGCATTGACTTTTACCCGGAAAACTTAAGAGGCATTCAGCCGGATAAAGACAGGCAACAGGATTATGCCCTTCCTTCCAGCTATGTGGCTGTAGATGAAACAGAGCTGATCTTACCCACCGGATACAAAGTTGTTTCCCTGCCCGCTGCCATCGATGAAAAAGCAACCGACTATGAAGTGACGGGATCATACACAGCCAAAGACAATAAAGTAACCTTCAGGAAAACACTGGCATTTAATACCGGCCGCATCCGCAAAGCGGATTTTGAAAACTGGAAAACATTTACCAAAAAGCTGAAAGACTTTAATAGTAATCTTATCCTGATCAAAAAGCCGTAACCGGAAAAACATTAAACCTTAGACCTTAAACCATAGAATGAAGAAGCTTTTATATATACTACTGCTGCCTGGTCTTTCGGCTACCCTATTTGCCCAGGATGATGACACTTTTTCGCCATACAAACTGGAATCTATTGCCAATAATATGAAACCAGTATGGAATGATGGCGATGCTGATTTTGGCATAAGCGCCGTACCGGAAAAGTGGAAAGAAGAAAGCGGTATCATCATTGCACAAAAAACAAGATTCTCCTTTGACAAGGATGCCAATAAACTCGCTGTCTACGAGATAACAAGAAGACGCATCAAACTGAATGACCGTGATGCCGTAAATTCCTACTCCTCTGTGTATTTCCGGATCGGTTCATCTAATGACGGAGCTGGTATAAAAGTTATTAAAGCCAATGGAACCATACAAGAGGTATCGCTGCGCAATGCAGTATATGTGGAAGACAATGATGATGTGCCTTCCACCTTCCAGCCTTATATAGGCAAAGCCAGCACTTATTATGATAAAAGTAAAAGCCGGGTTGTGTTCTATAAAGTAGCTGTTCCGGATCTTGATCCGGGAGATATCATCGACTATGGTACCATCTTCTACGATGATAACACCGTAAAGAAGATGAGTTATATAGAATTTGATCCCATCTATTTTGTATGCACAAGGG
>CAZTKV010000397.1:0-1605 GCA_964614285.1 uncultured Chitinophaga sp.
GCTTCACTTACTGTCTTTGGAACCTCCTTTACTTTTTTCAGCTCCTCATTTTTTACTTCTGTTTCTTCCTTTTTTTCTGGTATAATTACAACAGGCTGCTCTTTTGGTTCTTGTTTTACTTCTTTTACTATAACAGTGTCGACCGTTTTGACGATTTCTGGTTCTTTTGTAATTACTTTTGGTTCTTCAACCGGCTTTGTAACGACAGTATCTTTATTCTCAAATTTATACTCTTCTTTTTTTATAATTTCCGCTGCGGGTTCTGTCTTAGTTTCAGTTTTGATAACAGGCTTCTCTTCTGGCTTTTGAACAACGGGTTTTTCCTTTAGTGAAGGATCATCAGAAGCTTTTGACAGCATTTCCGTAAATGCTGAAACATCCTTATTCTCTGCTTTTGGCTTTTCCTCCGATTTCATCGCTGAACTTGATGACATCTTTACAGAAAGGGTTTGCAGATCAAACAGTCCCCAGCCTTTTTCCCCAAAATCCTTCAGCAAATACCCATGATCTTTACGGCCAACAGTGACTGAAAATTCCTGCTCCGGCCACTTATCTTGCGGAAACCCTATTTTAAAGTTATAGGTCGTATCATACAATTTAGAGAGAATAAGATATCCTGCAGCCGATGAACTATATACTTTATCATTCATTTTTAAAAAAAAAGGCTGTTGCGATTCTGATTGCAGGTAAATAAAATATACTTTTTGAGAAGCGGCATTAAATGAGAAAGCCGCAAATAAAAAAACCAAAAGGAGTTTATTCATTTTTCCGGTATTGGGTGGTTATACAAATTTAATTGAATTCTCCCGACTTAGCCCACCCCTCATACAACAAGTTGTTAAATACTACAGCCTTTCATCCCAATTACTGGTATATACAAGTACTATTATTATAAATTTGCGGCACTTAAATCAAATATATGAACAGAGTCCTCCTTTCTTTTCTCTTTATGCTTTTCGGTTTTACATTGTTTGCACAACAAAAACCAACTGCTGATACGGCCTGGAAAAAAGAATACCGGGAAACACCCGCCAAAATCAATAATCTTCTACACACCAAACTTGATGTAAGACCTGATTTCAGTAAATCGTATTTGTATGGCAAGGCATGGCTTACACTAAAGCCCCATTTTTACGCTACAGACTCTCTGACCCTGGATGCAAAAGGAATGGAATTCAAAAAGATTGCCCTGGTAAAAGGTTCACAACAATTACCACTAAAATACCAGTATGATGACTGGCAGGTACGTATTAAGCTGGATAAAACCTATAAAGCAAATGAAAGTTATACAATCTATATAGATTATATCGCCAAGCCTGATGAGTTTGAAGAAAAATATGCCCATGGTGCAATGCTTGGTATTAAGGGGATGTACTTTATCAATCCCAAAGGGGAGGAAAAAGATAAGCCAACACAAATATGGACACAAGGGGAAACGGAATCAAGTTCTGCCTGGTTTCCAACAATAGATAAAACTAACCAAAAAACAACTCAGGAATTAACTGTTACCGTGGATAATAAATATGTGACATTGAGTAACGGCAAGCTGGTATCACAAAAGAAAAACACGGATGGAACCCGCAGTGATTACTGGAAAATGGATCT
>CAZTKV010000398.1:0-1594 GCA_964614285.1 uncultured Chitinophaga sp.
GCAACAGAAGCCGCCCATGCGATGGTCAACCATGCCCATTTTCCAATCAGGTGCCGTAAAGTGACAAAACTGAAAACAGCCATGCCAAAATGATTAGCGGCATGATTAGAGACAAAACTATACCCGGATCCGCAGTGATCAAGCAACAACCTGGCATGCATATAAAAATCGGGGTCATTGCAAGGCCGTACTCTTTCCAGGCCATGTTTAAAGACATAATTACCAACCAGGTCGCAAAGAGCAACTGTGCAGATATAAAATAAAGCCCACCATAACCCCCTTGCTTTAAAATTAATGAGTATAAACAATAACAGGAAAAGATAAAGGGGAGCCCAATACAAAGGACTGCGCCAGAGTGGTGCTACATTGTCCAGTACAGGATTTGTCCAGTCGCTATTGATCTTTATAAACAACCATCTGTCCCATTGCACCAGTTTTTCCAAAAAATTGATTGCTAACCTGTACATGTATGCAAAAGTAGGGTATGGTAAATTGATTTTGTACGTTGCAAATAAGTGCCGTATGGTATTGTAAAACCCCGTTTAAGTATTTTCTTTGTGTCTCTTGTCAGTATGCTAGAATGCCTGATAAGGAAAGTAAGACCAATGCTGGTAAAATATAAGATACCAAAGACCATATTATGGGTGGCAAATCTGTTTGTCATCTTCCTGTTGATCTTTACACTATTCCGGCTGGCTACTTTTATTGCATTCAGACCCAAAGGGATTTCCCTAATTGATGTGATCCCTTCTTTTCTGATGGGCATTCGCTATGATCTGCGTTGGATAGCGATTATCCTGTTACCGGTCATCTTTTTAAGCACCTTTCCGCGGTTGTCCCCTTTTTATTCTTCCCGCAATAAAAAGTGGTGGACATGGTACCTGGCCATTGTCACCTTTATTGTGTTTTTCTTTTTTGCAGCCGGGTTTGGCAGTTTTTCTTACAATCGTACCCCGCTGGATGCCGGGGCCATGAATTTTGCAGAAGATTTCAGTATATCGGTAAAAATGATATGGCAAACCTACCCGTTGATCTGGATGTTGCTGGGGCTGATTGTAGCAGTTTTGTTTTTCCGGTGGATGTATCACCGCAGCCATTGGCAGGTGATCAACAGAACAGAGGGATTGGGAATCACTCACCGGAGAAAATTCTTTGTTTTAACGATATTAATTCTTTGTTTCCTGATTTATGGTTCCTTTTCGTGGCCACCCCTGAGCCGTTCTGACAGCTTCAGGTTCAATAATAGTTTTAAGTCTTACCTCGCCATCAACCCGCTTCAAAATTTTGTTGCCACATTACGATTGCGAAAGCCAGATTACAATGAAAAAAAAGCCAAAGAAGTTTTTCCGGTAATGGCAGAATGGATGGATCTGCCTGACAAGAATAATTTTTCATACCGCAGGGAGATCGGCCCGCGCAGTTCCTCATTTGAAAGCCGGCCCAATATTGTATTGGTACAATGCGAGTCATTCAGCATGTATAAGAGCAGTATGAGTGGTAATCCTCTGAACGCTACTCCTTTCTTTGATTCATTATGCGGGCAGGGAGTTTTTTTTGACCGGTGCTTCACCCCGCATTTCTCTACGGCGAGGGC
>CAZTKV010000399.1:0-1593 GCA_964614285.1 uncultured Chitinophaga sp.
TAAAACATTAATCAGCGGCTCAACAGATAAATCGCTTCGCTTATGGGATGTGGCAACCGGTAATGAGACCCGGAATTACAATAGTGAATTTAAACAGGGTATTTACCAGTGTAAGTTCAGTGCCGATGGTAAAATGCTGGGAGTTGTATCGTGGGAAAGAGGCGCCAAAGGGGTACAGGGTTTTGCAAAAGTACTGGATGTACAAACCGGTGCTTTGATAAAACGCTTTGATACAGACGATCATCCGGCATCAGCAGTAAAATTCTCTGCTGATAATAAAAAATTGTATACAGCTACATGGGGTTTTCAAATCAAACAGCATGATATCGCATCTGGAGGCACCGACTGGAATTACGACATGCGGGAATTCGATTATTATACTGCAGTTCAGAGTATGGATGTAAGCCAGGATAATAAATATGTTGTGCAGGGAGGAAAGGATAATAAAATAAGAATGCTGAATGCTTTGGATGGCAAATTGATGTATGTTATTGAACCCTGGCAGGGACATAAAGAATGGGTGAATGGAATTCGTTTTTCACCCGATGGGTTAAGTTTTGCCAGCGTCAGCGATGATGGGCTGCTAAAAGTATGGGAAACCAATACCGGAAAGAATCTGCTAACATTCAGAGGTCATGTTGCCGGTATTAACCAGTTGGCCTGGCATCCGGCGGGAAACAAAATTTACACAACCTCAGCCGATAACACAATTAAAATTTGGGATATAGATGTTCCTGGGGAAATGAATTTCAGGGCAAGTGTGATAGGCCCTTGGAATGCTCCTGTTTCCCCAGATGGGAAATGGATGGCTCCTGTAAATAGCGACAAACATCTTGCGTTGTACAGCATGAATACTGGTAAGCCAGAAATTTTCTTAGACAGTCTTTCAGCTTTTGCCGCAGCATTTTCTTCTGATGGTCAATATCTGGCAACAGGCTATAGGAATGTCATTATCTACAACACAGCTACTGGTAAACGACAAATAACCGGCAAAGGACATTCAGGCGTTATTTATGGAATGGACTATAATGGAAAACTCAACCTGTTTGTATCCGCAGCCGACAATACCATTCGATTTTGGAATACTACTGACACGGCAGCATATAAAACTGTTTCAAACATTGCTAATCCTTTTACAGTAAAGTTTTCTACTGATGGAAAAAATGTTTATGCAGGCTGTGCTGATGGTAAAATAAAAATAATTTCATCAGACAGTTGGTCGGTTACTGACAGCCTGCAAAGCGGTACAACCATATTTAACATGTCCGCATCAGCAGATGGAAAATATTTGCTTACCAGTGGTAACGCTGAGGCTGTTGTGTGGCATTTAAAAAAGAAAAAGAATATTTCACTTATAGGGCATACTAAGTGGGTATACGGGGCTGCTTTTCATCCCTCATTACCAATCGCTGTTACAGCATCTTATGACCGCACCCTTCGTTTCTGGGATGTTGAAAAAGGTATCAATACGCTGACGTTGTTTGGTTTTGATCATGAGCTGTATACCGTTTCCTTTTCAAATGATGGTAAGCGGCTCCTCGTGACAGAAACAGGCGGTACTGCACATGTCATAAATTTATAACTACCGGTCAG
>CAZTKV010000400.1:0-1575 GCA_964614285.1 uncultured Chitinophaga sp.
CCTGAGTCACCGGGATTAGGAAAAACATGTTGCTCAATAATACCAATCTCGTTACGGTTATTCCAGATCCTTTGATTCAATTTTACATTCAGCATCACACCACCCGCAAATACTACTCTTTTGATACCGGTTTTTTTCACCCAGCCAGATACCAGGTTTATTACTACTTCCTCCAGTAGTTTTTGTGCCCTGGCAGCCACATGTTCCCTTCCGTATTTCTCTACTAACTTCTCCACTTCTTTTGCTTCATCGAAATGAAACTGGTAAGAGCCTCCTTCATTCCAGTAATAGTCTTGTCCTAATGAAGATGGAGTTATTAACTCATCACCTTTAAAAACAGGGAAATACTTATCCAGCTCATCACTGCACTTAGCTGGATCTCCATAGGGTGCCAGGCCCATCGTTTTCCCTTCCCCATCACCATGTATCCAGTGCAAGGCCTCGGTAACGATGCTATATGCCCAGCCAATTGATGCATCCCTGTAATAACTTTTTAGTAACTCTATTTTACTGCCTTCTCCCATCCATATCGCTGTACAGAATTTATCCCCGGCACCATCAATGGTAAAAATGAGACATTTTTCAGCTGATTTGCGGGTAAAATGAGCACTGGCAGCATGTGACAGATGATGATGATTGTTTATACACTTGCTTTTATCCCTTACAATATAATCAGGATAATAAATCGGGAGCTTCATATTGCTTATGTATACTTCTTTCTGCATAATTTTATGAAGCATCTTCTTAATTGTCTTTTTCAATCCTCCGGACTCGCTTTTTAATCCAAAAACCGATTCTATTTCTTCCGTGTTACTTTGATTTGAAAAACTGATATAGTCTACATCATTAATACTGTTAAGTCCGGCTTCTTTTAAACAATAGGCAATTGATTTTAACGGCAAACTGCATCCGTGCTTTACCCGTGAAAATCTTTCCTCCTGCACATCGGCAAGGATAACGCCATCTTTAACAATAGCTGCTGATGAATCATGTCCGTGATGAATACCTAATACTGTCATATGGTTTTTGTTTTGAGGTTGGTTTAATTAGTTAATGGTTGTAAAATCACTATCCAGGAGTATCCCCCGGGCTATTTCAGCACTATCAATAAATGAAAAAGACAGCCAGTATTAAATCTGTATCGGCGACCACTCCTGTGCCACCTGTTATTGCTGTCCGGGAACTATTTGAAGGACGTAAAATACCTTCTGCCCCGCATAGCAGCGAAAGCCGCTATCTTATCTTTAGATGACGGAAGTTTTATTGAATAAATAATAGCTAAAAAACTTCCTGAAAAATACAGGCAGATTCCATGTAGTGCAACCTGCCTGTGTTATATCATATCATGGTTCCATCTTCCTCGTCAGGATTACCTTCTGTTTCTGTTAACCCTTCTTCAATACTATCTGAATAATCAGTATTGTCTGTATCAACAGTAACAATAGTCTCTGTTACCTCCAGCTCTCCTTCCGGAGTCACAAATATTTCTTTTATTTCTTCTACAACTACCGGTGCGGAATGAACCGGAGCCGGTGAAATAATTTTTTTCTTCTTAGTTGCTTTAGGCTTCACAGC
>CAZTKV010000401.1:0-1570 GCA_964614285.1 uncultured Chitinophaga sp.
CTTGAATCGCTGAAAAATTTTGAAAAAGCAGCGAAATACGATGCTAACAGTAAAATAATAACTACTGAATTGGCTTCAGCATACCATGACTTGCGCAAGTATGGAAATGCAAGAGAGATGTATAAGAAATTGGTTACACTGGGTGATGAATCTCCGGCTACTTATAAACAACTGATGCTGCTTTCTTACCAGATGAAACAGAATGATGATGTGATTGAGTACGCAGCCAGGTTGAAGAAAGCTGATCCATCTGAAAAAGTGAATTTCTATCTTGGGAAAGTGCATTATGATACAGACAATTACGGGGAAGCTATAAAAGCGTTGAATGAAGCAGCTAAAGAAGATCCTGCCAATGCAGAAGTACCTTATATGATTGCCCGCAGCTATGCGGATATGATGAATTATAAACTTGCTGTTCCGTATTTCAGGAAAGCCATTGAACTGGATCCCAAACAAAGCTATTGGGTGTATGAACTGGGCCTCATTTGTTATGCCATGCATGATGATAAGAATGCTCTCAAATACATTTTAGAAGCAGCCGATAAAGGCTATAAAAAGGATAATGATTACCTGGAGAATCTTGCTATTGCTTACCTGAATGTAGGGCAATTGGATTCTGGTGTAGCTATGCTAAATGAAATATTAAAAAAGAAACCAAGTGATCTGAATATACTGAACATGGTGGCCGAGGCTTGCTATTACAAGGCAAAGTATGACATGGCTATTGAATACTGGGACAGGGTGCTAGAATATGATAAAGAAAACGCCTCCGCATTATACATGATCGGAATGAGTTACCAGAAAAAGGGGGGAAGAGAGAATACAGAGAAGGGTATAGCTCTTTGCGATAAAGCTATCGAACTCGACCCCAGTCTCGCTTCTTTGAAACAGAAGAAGATGATGGCAGGCCTTTAAATAATCTTTCTATATGTAATTGAAGCAATCATGAATTTCATGGTTGCTTTTTTATTAAAGCCTGTTTATTTGATTACATATTTATATTACATTCTCTCCGGCACTTTTATTCCCAGCAGACTCATTGCAGAGGCAATTACGTTAGCTGTCATTGCAGAAAGCTGTAAACGCAGTTGTTTCTTTTCTTCAGATTCTGCATTCATGACCGAATGTTCGGTATAAAAAGTATTAAATGATTTGGCCAGGTTAAAGGCATAAATAGCCAGTACAGACGGATTATGTTCTGCTACCGCCTGCTCAATGATGACCGGGTATTGTTCCAGTGACATGATCAGTTCTTTTTCAAGCTTCAGCAAACCGGTAGTTGTTGATGAATGACTGCCTGCAGCCTTCTCTTTTCTTAAAATTGATTTAATCCTCGCATGGGTATATTGTACAAACGGCCCCGTAAAGCCATGAAAATCGATGGATTCTTCCGGGTTAAAGATCATTTTCTTTTTTGGATCAACTCTCAACAGGAAAAATTTTAAAGCCCCCAATGCAATGGTGTCATAGAGTTCTTTTAATTCTGATTCAGTGAAATCTTTTACTTTGCCCAGCTCTTCTGTTTTATTTTTTGCCACATTCACCATTTCTTCCACCATATCATCTGCAT
>CAZTKV010000402.1:0-1569 GCA_964614285.1 uncultured Chitinophaga sp.
ATTCCTTCCGCTATCAGTTCCAGCACTTCTTTTTCTCTTCTTGTTAATACAGGTGTTGAATCATCTTGATTCTTTCGCAGAGAACGGGAAACTTCATCACTCAGGTAAGTTTTTCCTTTCACTACAATCTCAATGGCTTCCATTAACTCCTGTTGAGTGGCGTTCTTGAGTACATACCCGGATGCTCCGTTATCCATCATTTTCTGGATGAAGCTCTGCTGGTTAAAAGTGCTGAGCCCGATAATAAAGATCCGCGGA
Organism: uncultured Chitinophaga sp.; assembly: GCA_964614285.1. Taxonomy (GTDB): domain Bacteria; phylum Bacteroidota; class Bacteroidia; order Chitinophagales; family Chitinophagaceae; genus JJ008. The sequence goes on from CAZTKV010000402.1 coordinate 259, forward strand.
TATGCTTCTTTCACTTCTTTGCACAGATCAATACCACTTTTATCGGGCAGGTTGATATCCATTAGTATAATGTCCGGTTGCTGCTGGCGGAGAAAAGCAAGACAGGAGTCAGCATTCATGGCATGACCCGCCCATTCCACATTCTTCTCATACTGCAGTAAAGAACGTATCCCCTCAATGACCATATAATGATCGTCAACTATAAAAACTTTGATTGCCATTTACGTATTTAATTCTATATGAACAGATGTTCCCTTACCCGGTTGTGAATCCACATCCAATGTTCCTTTAAGAAACTCTACCCTGTTCTTTATATTATCCCAGCCTATCCCTCTTACCTGGCTCAGTACCGCAGTATCAAAACCTTTACCATCATCCTCCACCGTTACCGACAGTATGCCATTTGTTTTGCTTACCTGTACTATTGCATTTTTAGCAGCAGCATGCTTCATGGTATTATTAATAAGTTCCTGTACAATACGATAAACGGTGATAGCGGTTGTTTGTTCAATAACAGCAGCTTCCATTCCAATGGATTGGTAACTTACATTCAATGCTCCCGACAGGTTAATGTCATTACAAAAGTCCTTTAATGCTGTATCCAGTCCAAATTTTACCAAAGCCTCCGGCATCATATTATGAGCCACCCGGCGCATTTCCCGGATGGAACTGTCCAGCATATCCATGCTTCGTTCAAAATCCTGCTGGTTTTCCGGTGTCATGATAAGGTTTCCTTTCATAGTCTGAAATGAGTATTTAATGCCTGACAACATGCCTCCTAATCCATCATGCAGGTCCTTTGCCAGGCGGGTTCGTTCCTGCTCTTCCCCTTTTAGTACTGCTTCTGTAGCAGCCAGTTTTTTTTCTGTTTCCAGTTCATAGATTCGCTGTTGCTGCAATTTTTGTTTTTGCCGGTAGTTTCTGTATGATAAAAAGGAAACCATCAATAATGCAACAGCTCCTCCTATAAGGATATAGTTCAACGTACTCTTGCGCTTTATTTCAGCCTTCTGCAATTTTATCTGGTTATCCTTTTTCTCTGTTTCGTATTTTTTTTCTAGATCGGCTGTACTTTTTAATACTTTTTCGTTTAAAGAAGCATCTGCAATAGAGTCTGCCTTTTGCTTTGACGAAATGGATGTTACATAGTCTCCATCCCTGGCAGCTATGTAAGAAAGCACCGTATAACAATTTTTAAGTTCATCACGCAAACTGTCCGCAACAGCAATGGACAATGCTTCCTTAATACTTTTATAAGCTTCTTTATTATTGTTAGTAAGAAACTGGGCATATGCGGTATTATAAAGCGAA
>CAZTKV010000403.1:0-1569 GCA_964614285.1 uncultured Chitinophaga sp.
ATTCCTTCCGCTATCAGTTCCAGCACTTCTTTTTCTCTTCTTGTTAATACAGGTGCTGAATCATGATCATTCTTTCGCAGGGAACGGGATACCTCATCACTCAGGTATGTTTTTCCTTTTATCACAATCTCAATGGCTTCCATCAGTTCCTGCTGTGTGGCGTTCTTGAGTACATACCCGGATGCTCCGTTATCCAACATTTTCTGAATAAAACTCTGCTGGTTAAAAGTGCTGAGCCCGATAATAAAGATCCGTGGATATGCTTCTTTCACTTCTTTGCACAGATCAATACCACTTTTATCAGGCAGGTTGATGTCCATCAGTATGATGTCCGGCTGCTGTTGCCGGAGAAAAGCAAGGCAGGAGTCAGCATTCATGGCATGACCCGCCCATTCCACATTCTTCTCATACTGCAGTAAAGAACGTATCCCCTCAATGACCATATAATGATCGTCAACTATAAAAACTTTGATTGCCATTTACGTATTTAATTCTATATGAACAGATGTTCCCTTACCCGGTTGTGAATCCACATCCAATGTTCCTTTAAGAAACTCTACCCTGTTCTTTATATTATCCCAGCCTATCCCTCTTACCTGGCTCAGTACCGCAGTATCAAAACCTTTACCATCATCCTCCACCGTTACCGACAGTATGCCATTTGTTTTGCTTACCTGTACTATTGCATTTTTAGCAGCAGCATGCTTCATGGTATTATTAATAAGTTCCTGTACAATACGATAAACGGTGATAGCGGTTGTTTGTTCAATAACAGCAGCTTCCATTCCAATGGATTGGTAACTTACATTCAATGCTCCCGACAGGTTAATGTCATTACAAAAGTCCTTTAATGCTGTATCCAGTCCAAATTTTACCAAAGCCTCCGGCATCATATTATGAGCCACCCGGCGCATTTCCCGGATGGAACTGTCCAGCATATCCATGCTTCGTTCAAAATCCTGCTGGTTTTCCGGTGTCATGATAAGGTTTCCTTTCATAGTCTGAAATGAGTATTTAATGCCTGACAACATGCCTCCTAATCCATCATGCAGGTCCTTTGCCAGGCGGGTTCGTTCCTGCTCTTCCCCTTTTAGTACTGCTTCTGTAGCAGCCAGTTTTTTTTCTGTTTCCAGTTCATAGATTCGCTGTTGCTGCAATTTTTGTTTTTGCCGGTAGTTTCTGTATGATAAAAAGGAAACCATCAATAATGCAACAGCTCCACCAATAAGGATATAGTTCAATGTACTCTTCCGCTTTATTTCAGCTTGCTGAAGTTTTATCTGGTTATCCTTTTTTTCTGTTTCATATTTTTTTTCAAGATCGGCTGTACTTTTTAATACTTTTTCGTTTAAAGAAGCATCCTCAATAGAGTCTGCTTTTTGCTTTGCCGAAATGGATGTAACATAGTCTCCATCCCTGGCAGCGATATAAGAAAGAACAGTATAGCAATTTTTAAGTTCATCACCCAAACTGTCCGCAACAGCTATGGACAATGCTTCCTGAATACTTTTATGAGCTTCTTTATTATTGTTAGTAAGAAACTGGGCATATGCGGTATTATAAAGCGAA
>CAZTKV010000404.1:0-1558 GCA_964614285.1 uncultured Chitinophaga sp.
TAACAGCTGTTTTTTATGTAATGCTACGAACGGTAAAGCTGTCATCGGCTATTTTGCTTTTTCTGACATTGTTCACTTTTATTGAAGCAAGGCTGTTGTTGTCGCTAAATCTTACCGGAGCGGCATTGGTGGCAGGGGTTGGTGCTGTCTTTTTAGTAACACACCTGGTTAAGCAACAAAGGATAACCATTTGGCTGACCGTTTTTGCTGTATTGCTACTGCTGTTGGCAGGACTGCTGAGATTGCATGTGATTGTGCTTGTAATATTGCTGTTTCTTCCGTTACTTTTTTTTGGGTTTTCCAAAAAGCAGGTAGTTCGGGTTGCAACAATATTTTTTTTATCAGGAGCAATCCTGTTTGGTCTTAACAAGTTGCAGGAGCAATATTATATAAAACATATTCCTGGGTGGAAAAAACAGGAAGAATTCAGGCAAGGGTTGTTTTATGCCTATAATCGCCCAATTAAAGAAAATATTCCCGGAGGCGTTTTTAAAGACAGTACTGAACAGGAATTATTCTTCTCTGCTTTTTTATACGATTCTGTGAAATTTACTCCGGAAAGAGTGATGGAGATCAGCAAGAACATTACCCGGGAAAGATGGCTGGATGAAAAGGAAGACCGGCTTGGTTTGTATTGGTTTTTTTTCGAACTAAGAATTTATCTCTTATTGTTTATTGTTTTTGCAGGGCTACTGGTTATTAATAAGCAGTTAAAACAACTGCGTTATTGGGCACTACCGGTGCTTGCTGTACTATTTATATACGCCTACTTGTTTGTTTTTTTGAAAATGACTGCGACCATTCATCTCGGCCTTTTATTTATTTTATGGATACAATTTTCAGCGACCATTCAGGGCGACACTACATTTTTTCCTGGTAAAAAGAGCTCGGCATTTTTAATAAGCGGAATCTTGCTGCTGTTATTGGGCTGGATGTTTGTAAGGCTCTATAAAGAAAATATAGCTAATAAAAGTCGTCAGCAAAGGTTCAGGTGTGTCATGAATGAGTTGAATCAGCAAAAAGACAAATTGTTTATTGCCACAGACGACAGCTTTCCGCTGGGTTATTTTTATATATGGGATGTACCGGAGCAATATCCTGTCACCAATCTTTTATACAAAGACAGGCTGCTTACACATACGTACCTTCAAACGCTTAACAGATATGGAATAAAAGACCTGAACAAAGCGTTAGCAGAAGATAAAAGAATCTTGCTGCTGGGAGGCAAGCTGCCCTCGTTGGAAAAAGTGATTATTGGCAGCAAACTTTCGGAAAGAAATCCTGCGTTTAAATGTATCGAGGTAAGAAGGCTTGAGCAGGGGTACTAAACTTATTTTTTCCAGAAAAGACTGATCCGTTGCTTCACATTTTCCCTGATATTCAGGTAGTATAAATTAATATCCCCCACATGATAGTTTTTGCTCAGAAACAAAAAGCTCCAGGGGAATGTTGGTTTTCGGGTATACAACACACCATTGCCGACCTGGGCATCAGTTGTGTGTTTATATATCTTATTAAAATTTCTGAGAATACTCCCCTTGTTTAGCTTTCTTGATAC
>CAZTKV010000405.1:0-1557 GCA_964614285.1 uncultured Chitinophaga sp.
CAAGTGCTGTTACACTGCGGTCACCAAATGAATAACCAACTGCAGTTGTAAGAGTAGTATTATTATTGATCCGGAAATCATGGGTAAGTATCGCAACTGGCTGGTGTGTTTTGCCAACACTGGCATTACGCTTCTTTCCGTTCTGGTATCCCCAATTGGGATTATAATAATTGGTACCCGCCAAATCAAGCATCTCCTGAACTGCTGCACCCTGGCGGCCGTTCTCTGTTGGAGCACCAAATGCAGTAAAAGAAAGTAAATGATTTTGACCAATGCGCTTGTCAACAGCGGCAAAATAACCCCAGCCGTTATAATAGGTTCCCGGAACATATCCTTCCTCTGCCCAACGACGGCTGCCACTAAATGTAAATGCCCATCCCTTTTTGCTTAAGCCGGTTGAATGGGTGATCATTATCCTGTTATTATAATTTCTGTTGGCCGCTGCATAGCCAATACTTGTCTGTGCCCTCTGCCTGCTGGCCCGGGAATCGATATTTGTGTTCCCTCCAATATCACCAAACGTGAAAGTATTATAGCGAAGCCCCCAGGAAATATCCCTGTTACGCATCACATCATTCAATCCTCCCCACAAACCAAACGGCGTAAATCCATTGTCGAGGTTATCCATTGGTATACCGTTCATGAAAGTGCTGAAGAGATCATTATCATATCCGCGGATACGAAAACGGACAGCGCTGAAATTAAATGAGGCAGCAGAATAAAAAGGATCTCTGCCTGCTGTAAGAAGGGATGAGATGTTTTGATTACCCCCATCACCTAAATCGTTCTCATCCAATGATACAGTAGGAATATTATCTAATACTCCGTCTTTCACATCATCAATGATAGCTGTGTCTTTTTTGGCTGTGGAATCAACCTGCGCCGTGGTTACCAATCCGGCACACAATAGCAGCAGTAGCAGTTTGGTTTTAAGCATGATTATTTTTTTAAACAAGAGTGCAAAATTAATGAGGATGCACCTTCCGTTCTAAAAAAGATAGACACATAATGTTTTATTAATGCTTTGCCTCTTTTTACAGCTTGCCAGCGTCTTTTGTTTCAGTATGTTTGCGTCCTGTTTTTAATTTATGAAAAGAATAATCGTAATTATACTTCTTTCGGTTTCAGTGACTGCGGCGATTGCCCAAAAAAAGGATTATAAAGCCGCCATCGTTGCCTTTTATAACCTTGAAAATCTCTACGATACGGTTGACAACACACTCACAAATGATGAAGAGTTTCTGCCTAAAGGAGTTAGAAATTATAATACGGCCATTTATTTTGACAAACTGGGGAAACTCGCAACCGTTATTTCCCAGATTGGTACAGAAATAAATGCAGACGGCCCGGCAATTTTAGGTGTGGCTGAAGTAGAAAACGATACTGTTTTAAATGACCTGGTGAAACAACCACTCATCGCCAAAAGAAATTATAAAATTATTCATTATGATTCCAGGGACATCCGGGGGGTGGATGTTGGACTGCTATATAATCCAAAATACTTTACCGTCGAAGCAAGTGATAAATTGTTTGTTCAGCTTCCCGGAGGTTCAAAAG
>CAZTKV010000406.1:0-1551 GCA_964614285.1 uncultured Chitinophaga sp.
TAGAAGTGCTCAAGGATGCTGCCGCACAGGCAATTTATGGTTGCCGTGCAAGTCATGGCGTTATTATAATCACAACAAAAAACTCAAAACTCCGGAAGTTTGTTATTAAAGATTTTTTAAATGGGGAGCCTGTACCCCGAACAACCGTTTCATTTATATCTAGTGATAAGAAAGATACATTGATGTATGTAGCCGGCGACAGCGGAGCTGTTGTAACGGACAAATTGAAACCTGCAACGAAGTACGAAATGAATATATCGGCTGTAGGATACAAAAGCGTATGCATCGATTACATAAATAAACATACCGGTTTATCTACTGAGATATTATTATCAAGGAAAGAGAAAGTGTGTGATGAGGTAGTGGTTACAGCTCTTGGTCATTCGATTAGATGTTATCGTTTTTATTGTTTAGCGGCAGTCTGGATTAAAGGAGATTCAATAAATAAAAGAATAACTAAACCGGGGTTCAAAATATTCCCCAACCCGGTTCAAAAGGGAGGGGTAATTACTATTGAAATTGCAAACAGTAAGGAAGACAGGCTCACTGTAAAAATATTAGCATTAGATGGCAGGTTGATGCTGAATAAATCAGTTCAGGGTTTAAAAGGGGTCACTCGTTTTCAATTGGCTACCGATACCCGATGGGCAGCAGGAATGTATATTATTCAGCTTGCTTATGCAAACGGGAAGATTCTTGCATCAGACAAAGTAATTATCGAGTAAAACACTTTTATGAGCAAGAAGATACAGCTTACCGTCCCGACACCCTGCCATGAAAACTGGGATAAAATGACCCCGGTTGAAAAAGGAAAATTCTGTGGTTCCTGCCAGAAGCGGGTAATGGATTTTACTACTATGAGTGACCGGGAGATAGCACAGTTCTTTAAAAAACCAAGTACTGGTTCAGTATGTGGACGGTTTCTCAACGACCAGTTGGACCGGGAAATTGAAATTCCAAAAAAGCGGATACCCTGGCTGAAGTATTTTTTCCAGATCGCCTTACCTGCTTTTTTTGTAACTAAAATATCCGCACAGAAAACGATAGGTAAGATCGCACCAATACCTGCGAGGGATACATCAAAAGTGAGAGTAACGGATGAAATGAGGACACTGGGCATGGTATTGCCCACCTGCATTAAACCTGTCATTGGTGATACCATCATTACATCTGTAAAAGGAGAGGTGACAAATAAACCGATGGATAGCAAGAGAACAATAAATGGCACCGTGGCGGATGAAACAGATATGCCATTGCCTGGTGTCTCTGTGTACTTAAAAGGAACCCGTACAGGAGTAGCAACGGATATAAATGGGAAATTCAGGCTGCAGGCCAGGAAAGGGGATATAATCATTGTTTCGGGTGCGGGATTTGAAACTACTGAACTAGCTCTTGGTAAAAGCGACAGTATGGCAATTAATATAAAGAAAATTAATTCCTGTTATCCGCCGGTTGTTGTAACTGTCGGAGGTGTTTATGCAAAGCGGGTAAAGAAAGAAAAAAAACCAATTCCATTGATCACACAATTATTCAAAGACACCGCATTTAAAT
>CAZTKV010000407.1:0-1542 GCA_964614285.1 uncultured Chitinophaga sp.
CCAAGACGCTTGGCTTCAGCCAGTGCAATATGCTCATGCCCGATGTCGACAATGAATAAAGCAGCAGGTACACGGCCCAGTTGAGCAATACCGCCTAATACTTTCTCCATTTTATCTTTATCTCGGCTCAGTGTCAGTCTTTCTTTTTTAGTAATGCTATCAAAAGAACCGTCACCCAGCATCTTTTCAATGCTCTGCATTTTCTTTACACTTTTACGAACAGTGTTGAAGTTGGTCAGCATACCACCTAACCACCTTTCAGTAACAAAAGGCATGTTTACTTTTTTCGCAGACTCGTTTACGATGTCCTTAGCCTGTTTTTTTGTACCAACAAACAAAATTTTCTTACCGCTACGGGCAATCTGCTTCATAGCAGCGGCAGTTTCCTGCAGGCACTCCACAGTCTTGTTCAGGTCAATGATATGAATGCCTTTCTTTTCAGCAAAGATGTAAGGTAACATCTTGGGGTTCCACTTCTTTTTCAGGTGACCGAAATGAACACCGGCTTCCAGAAGTTGCTGTTGTAAGGATGTATTATTTTCCATTGTATTTGAATGATCGTTTTTAAAAATTGTTTGCTGCGATTAACGTTTAGAGAACTGGTAGCTGCGACGGGCTTTCTTATGACCGAATTTCTTACGTTCAACAGATCTCGGATCCCTCTTCAAAAGACCAGCTGCTTTTAATGCAGGACGAAACTCAGGATTGATTTCCAGTAATACCCTGGCGATACCCAGCATGGCTGCCTCTGCCTGTCCTTTTACTCCACCACCGGTAGCATTAATTTTTACATCAAATTTATTAAGCACATCTACTGTCTTCAGCGGACGCTCCACCTGATTTTGCAGATATACCAGTGGGAAATACACTTTATAGTCCTTATCGTTTACTGTAATGCTGCCTTCTCCTTTGGAGACGAACACTCTTGTTACAGCGGCTTTACGACGACCAATTCCGTTTTTTTGCTTTTCCATTTTATTTTATTTGGAATATTTAAAGTTTGTTTTGTCAACCCGAGCCAAAGCGAGGGTTAGAATTTTAATTCTTTAGGTTGTTGTGCTCCATGCGGATGCTCAGCGCCTGCATACACGAATAATTTCTTGTACATCTTACGGCCCAGGCGATTTTTAGGCAACATACCTTTTACCGCCCTTTCAATAACAACTTCAGGGCGACGCTTCTGCAGGTTAGCTGCAGTTTCTTCTTTACGTCCGCCGGGATAACCGGTGAAGTGATCGTAAATTTTTTGTTCCAGTTTGTTACCGGTGAAAACAACTTTTTCGCAGTTGATCACAACGATATAATCTCCTGTGTCAACGTGGGGGGTGTAGCATGCCTTGTTCTTACCACGGAGTACCGCAGCAATTTTAGCACACATACGACCAACGGTTTGATTAGTACCGTCCACAACATACCAGTTGCGCTTAACGGTAGCCTCGTTCGCATGTTTGGTAGTGAAATGTAATTTGCTCATTTTGATTTTATTTATGTTACCGCTATCCCGGCAACTGTTTTTAAATGGGGTGCAAAGATAGGTTTGGG
>CAZTKV010000408.1:0-1531 GCA_964614285.1 uncultured Chitinophaga sp.
TTGTTAATGCTCAAACCGATTCTTTACAGGAGTATACAGGTAAATACAAGTTTCCAGACGGAAGCCCGGTAACTGAAATTGGAGTTGTGCTCGAAAATGGTACATTGACGGCCACTTCAGCTATGGGAAATTCAGAACTGCGAAAAACAGATTCGAAAGACGTATTTGAGGTAGTGGCTTATAGCGGTACCGCTACTTTCAAAAGAAATACAGAAGGAAAGGTAACGGGACTACAGATACAAGTTCAGGACATTAATATGGAGGGAACGAAAACAGAAGGGATCAGATATGATGAAGGGAGAGCTTACTTGCCAATTCTGCGAATTCGAAACTAAAATTTATACTCAACAACTTCAAGGGCTGTATCGTTTAGATACAGCCCTTTTTAAAATTGATAACCTGGCAAATCCTTTAACAGGATAGTCTCTTGTTTTCCCGTAGACAGGTTTTTAATATTGCAGCTGTTATCATTCAGTTCCTTTTCACCAATAATAACCACAAAGGGAATGTTTTTCTTTTCTGCATATTTGAACTGCTTATCAAACTTTACTGGTTCATGATATAGCTCACAGCGAATATCCTGTTGACGAAGCTGCTGCATCAATTCAAATGATTTTTTACTTTCCGCTTCGCCCAGGTTAAAGAACAACACTTGTGTGCCAACATGAACATCAGGCGGGAAAAGATTTAATTCTTCCATTACATCATATATCCTGTCCACGCCAAAGGAGATTCCAACTCCCGGAATATTGGGAACCCCAAATAACCCCGTAAGATCATCATATCGGCCACCACCACCAATACTTCCCATTTTTACTATTTCGGGGGCTTTTGCTTCGAATATAATTCCTGTATAGTAATTAAGGCCACGGGCAAGGGTGGGATCGAGTTTAAGGTTTAAGGTTTGAGGTTGAAGGTTAGCAAGGACGAAGCTTACTTGTTCTATTCCCTTTTTCCCGGTTTCACTGCTACCAATTATCTCAAGCAGACTGTTAAGTATTTCATCATTCGTACCGGTGATGCTCAGGTATTTTTCAATAATGTTTACCTGTTCAGCAGTCAAACCTCTTTGTACTAGCTCTTCTTTTACTTTGTCAATACCAATCTTATCAAGTTTATCAATGGCGATTGTAATATCCATCATCTTATCAGCCCCACCACAGGTTTCTGCCAGGGCTGTTAATATTTTGCGGTGGTTGATACGTAGTTCATATCCATCCAGCTTTAAACGGTTGAACACTTCATGATAGATAGAAGCTAATTCCACTTCATTTAATAAAGCATTGCTACCTACCACATCTGCATCACATTGATAAAATTCACGGTACCTGCCCTTTTGTGGTCTGTCGGCCCTCCACACTGGCTGTACCTGGTAACGTTTAAAGGGAAATGTAAGCTGGTTATGATTTATCGCCACATAACGGGCAAAGGGAATTGTCAGGTCATATTTCAATGCTCTTTCAGTAATACCTTTTGTATTCTTTCCTTGTAAAACTTTTTCAAAATCTTCCCGGATCTGTTTTTCTTTGTC
>CAZTKV010000409.1:0-1531 GCA_964614285.1 uncultured Chitinophaga sp.
CGATCCAGTTTTGTATCAATGAAAGAACCAATATTTTTTTATTGGCAAATACTTTAGGCAGCTCTTCATACTTCACTTTGGCCAGCGGCGGATACATCATCAGGATTAAACCGATCGCAATAGGAATATTGGTACTGCCGGATTGAAAAGAATTGATAAACGATTCTGCTGATGGAATAAAATAACCAATAGCCACGCCGATACCCATGGCGAGGAAGATCCATAGCGTCAGGTAGTTGTCCAGAAAGGATAGTTTTTTTTGCATACTGTTCAGTTAGTTTATAAGAGAGGAGGGAATAGTCCCCCCTCTTCAAATTTTAGCAGCAACCGCCGCCGCTTCCGCAGCAAAGACTGCCTGTTTCGCAACAGCCGGGGTCTTTCTGTAATTGAATGTTTGTGTTCATGGCTTTACTATTTGCCCCCAACCCCCTGAAGGGGGCTGAAGATGTTATAAAATGTGAGACAATCTTTAGCAATTTTATATCAGCAACAACCACTGCCGGGTTCACAACAGTTACGGTCATCCTTGGCCGGTTTTTCAGCATATACCGTGATACTGCTGATCCTTGTTTCTCCTTTTTTATATTCGGCCAGTTCTTCCATGCTTAAATACTCTGCGAGGATTGAATCAGGAATTACAATGGTCTTATCTTTTTGCAGGGTGATATTTTTGAAAGCAGCCTCTTCAATGATACCGAGGTACTCACTTTTTTGAATAGCACCGGACACACAACCGGCATAGAGTTCGGCCACTTCCTTCCATTTGGCCGGTAATTCACCTTCCAGCACAATATCAGAGATGGAGAAATGCCCGCCGGGTTTTAATACCCGGTAGATCTCGCTGAATACTTTGTGTTTATTGGGAACCAGGTTAAGCACACAATTGCTGACGATCACATCTGCCTTGTTGGAAGTAACGGGCATATCTTCAATATCGCCCTGGCGGAATTCCACGTTGTTAAATCCTAATTTCTCCGCATTTTCCCTGGCACGGGCAATCATAGCTTCGGTAAAATCAATACCAATGATCTTTCCTTTATCACCGGCCAGCTTACGGGCTACAAACGCATCATTACCGGCACCGCTGCCGAGATCGATCACCGTATCACCTTCTTTGATCTTTGCAAATTCGGTGGGCAAACCGCAGCCGAGGCCGAGGTCGGCATCGGGGTTATAGCCCTCCAGTTTTGTGTAATCGTCGGCCATGATGTTGTACACATCATCACCGCAACAGGCGGAAGTGGCCCCGCAGCAGGAAGCTGCATTCAGGTCTTTGGACTGCCTGGCAATCTCGCTGTACTTTTCTTTGACTAATTGTTTGAGTTGTGAATCGTTATTCATGGCTTTAGTTTTATTGTTATATAGAATGGTTTTTTGGAATTTCAGCAACAAGCTTTCTCGTTCTTCACTTTCAGGTTATTGAAAAGAGAAGTAAACTCGTTATTGAATTTTTCAAATGCTTTCCAGTTAATACAGTAGCAGCTGCGGGGTCCGTCAACAGTCCCGCTGATGAGCCCTGCATTCTTTAATT
>CAZTKV010000410.1:0-1521 GCA_964614285.1 uncultured Chitinophaga sp.
GAAAGCAAGCTGTCAACGGCAAACAGGCTGTTAACGGCAAAGCAGCGGTCAATGGGAAAGCGGCAGTTAATGGAAAAGCAGCGGTCAATAATATTCCATTGGTTAATGGTAAACAAGCGGTTAATGGGAAAGCAGCGGTTAACAGTAATAGCTTTAATGATGAAACCAATGAAAATGTTTTATTGATTGTTGACTCATTAGATGTCTATGGGCCGGGAGCAGATTCATTAAGTGGCTATGAGTCTATGAACATGATCTCAGGATATACTCCGGGTACATGGCTAATTGGTCCGGGAGTATTGTTATCAGAAAACTTTGATATCACTTACCAGGTGGGTCATATAACCATAATACCGGAAACGCTGATTGTAAAGGCAAAAGACACAATCGCAGGATGTAATGGAGAGCAACCATTATATAAAACCTTCAATTCTATTTACCAATATGAAGATTCTGATAGCAGTGAATTAGCAAACAGCCCGGTCTTTGAAGTATTTAATAGTAACAACGTACCGGCAGGTACCGGTAATCTTGCTCCGGGTAACTATCGGATAGTTCCTTCCGGGTTAAATCAAAATGATCCTGTTCCTAATTATACTATCGTATATGATACCGGCATATTAATAGTACCTGAGCCAATATCTATTATTACCAGCGTCACTAATACAAATAACGGTGATGATGGAACAGCATCAGCACTTGCAACAGGTGGCACAGGGCCCTATACCTATTCGTGGAATACCATCCCTGTTCAAACCACATCAACAGCAACAGGATTGGCAGAAGGTACCTATACAGTCACTGTAACAGACGCAAATAATTGTTCTAATACAGCTACTGCCACTGTTCTAACTGGTTGTTCATTGATTCAGCTTTCCACTAATGTCACACATGTACGTTGCAGAGGAGGATTTTTGGGATCAATTAATCTTACTGTAAGTGGTGGCACTGCTCCATACAGTTATCAATGGAGCAACGGATGGACATACCAGGATGCATTTCTTCTTACCGCAGGCTCCTATACTGTAGTAGTGACAGATGCTACTGGATGCACAGCAACAACAACAGCAATTGTTACTGAGCCAGCCACTAATCTACAGGTAAATGCAACAACAGGAACTATTTCCTGCAATGGAGGAACAACAACGGTAACAGTTACAGCTACAGGCGGGGTTCCCCCTTACAATGGAACCGGAACCTTTGTAAGAGGTGAGGGTGTTTATTTATTCATTGTAACGGATGCAAATGGTTGTATCAATTTTACAGCTGGCTATATATCTGAACCTCCTGTTTTGGTAGCTACTGCAACTGCACCGGTAATACCTTGCAACGCAACAAACACAACTGTTACAGTTAGTGCATCAGGTGGAACTGCCCCTTATAACGGAACAGGCACTTTCACAAGAGGTCCCGGTACATGGACATTTGCAGTTTCGGATTCAAAAGGCTGTTCCATAACGAAAACTATTACTATCGCCAATCCTGTTTGCGGACCAGTAGAAGAAGACAAATGCTATACGA
>CAZTKV010000411.1:0-1517 GCA_964614285.1 uncultured Chitinophaga sp.
AAACTGGCCGACCGCCTGCATAATATGCGGACACTGGACAGCATGAAACGGGAAAAGCAACTGAAGATATCTTCTGAAACGGTGTATGTGTATGCGCCGCTGGCCCACCGGATGGGTTTGTACACCATTAAAACAGAGATGGAAGACCTGGCCATGAAATACATGGAGCCGGATACTTACAAAGAGATTGCCCGCAAACTGGCCGAAACAAAAAAGGAAAGAACGAAATACATCAATGAATTCATTAAGCCTATAAAGGACAAGCTTGATAAAGCGAACCTGGTAGCTGAGATATATGGCCGTCCTAAAAGCATCCACTCCATCTGGAATAAAATGAAAAAGAAAGGGGTGGAGTTTGAAGAAGTGTATGATCTGTTTGCCATTCGTGCCATACTTGATTCACCGCCGGAAAAAGAAAAGGAAGATTGCTGGAAAGTATATTCTATGATAACAGATGAATACAATCCTTCTCCCGAAAGATTAAGAGACTGGCTCAGCAACCCCAAAGCAAATGGCTATGAAGCGTTGCATACTACCGTGATGGGCCCGCAGGGTAAATGGGTAGAAGTGCAGATACGAACCAAACGGATGAATGAAATAGCCGAAAAAGGATTAGCGGCTCACTGGAAGTATAAAGAAGGTGCTACTGATGAAAGCCGTTTTGACAAATGGTTTCAGCAGATACGGGAAGTGATCACCAACCAGGAAACTGACAGTATTGATTTTCTGCAGGATTTTAAAACCAGTTTCCTGGCAGAAGAGATATATGTATATACTCCCAAAGGAGATGTAAAGATGCTGCCTGTCGGTTCTACCGCACTGGATTTTGCCTTTGCCATTCATAGTGCTATCGGGGTAAAAACGATTGGCGCCAAAGTGAATCACAAGCTGGTACCGATCAGTCATAAGCTGCATAGCGGTGACCAGGTGGAGATCATCACCAGTAATAAACAAAAAGCATCAGAAGACTGGCTGGGCTTTGTGGTTACTTCCAAAGCAAAAGGAAGAATAAGAGATGCATTAAAAGAAGAAAAAAGAAAAGTGGCGGACGAAGGCAAGTATGCTGTACAACGTAAACTGGAAGGCATGGGGGCTTCCATGTCGCAGCATAATATTGATGAACTGGTGCATTGGTATAAGCTTGGTTCTAATCTTGATCTTTTTTACCAGGTTTCCGTAAAGAATATCGATCTGAAAGAACTGAAAGATTTTAAAGTGATTGGCGACAGGATAGAAGCGCCAAAGCCATTGAAGCTGTACCCGGATAAGCCGGAATATATACCCGGCCAGCTCAATAACAGGAAAGATACAGAGCTCATCATTTTTGGAGAAAGCAGTGATAAGATCGTTTACAACCTGGCCAATTGCTGCAAGCCTATTCCCGGTGATGATGTGTTTGGATTTGTAACCACCGGAAAAGGATTAACCATTCATCGTACCAACTGTCCCAATGCAGCCAAACTGCTGGCCAACTATGGACACCGGGTAGTAAAAACAAAATGGGCCAAGAATAAAGA
>CAZTKV010000412.1:0-1514 GCA_964614285.1 uncultured Chitinophaga sp.
ATTCCTCCTTCCCCGGTTGCGGTTCCAGTTGTGGCGACTTATGTTCATTAAAACATCAGGAAAGGTATTTCCCTACAATTGGCACTCTTCTGCCTACACCAAACGCCTTGGGTGAAATGCGGATGATAGGGCAAAACTGGTTTCTTTTGTATTCATTGATGTTTACCAACCGTAAAACTCTGTCTACAAGCGCAGGTTCAAAACCTTTTGATTTTATTTCTTTTGGCCCTTGTCTCCTTTCAATATACTGGTACAATATCCTGTCCAGGATGACATAGTCTGGCAAAGAGTCCGAATCCTTTTGTCCGGGCCGTAATTCTGCAGATGGAGGTTTGGATATAATATTTTCAGGAATGATCTCTTTGTCCCTGTTTATGTATTTAGCTAAAGCATATACCTGCATTTTGTAACAATCTCCTAATACGCCGAGTCCTCCCGCCATATCTCCATACAAAGTGCCGTAACCGGTAGCCAGTTCACTTTTATTGGATGTATTAAGCAAGATATAGCCGAACTTATTGGCAATAGCCATTAACAGGTTACCCCTTGTGCGGCTTTGAATATTCTCTTCAGCAACACTGAATGGCAAATCATTGAAGACCGGTTTCAGTTCATTCAGAAATGAATCATAAATGTTTCTGATAGGTACGATATCATAAGGGTTTCCGAGAATCTTGCTCAGCTGCTCAGCATCACTTACGCTATGCCCTGTTGAAAACTGGGATGGCATCAGCACAGCCCTCACATTCTCTTTACCCAGGGCTTCACAAGCTAATGCCAGTGTAACAGCACTATCTATTCCACCGCTGCTACCAAGAATGGCCTTGGTAAAACCCATTTTTGTAAAATAATCTCTGATGCCAATAATGATTGCACTGTATATTTCAGCAGTACATAAATTATAATCAAGTTCTGAAGGATTAAATTCTGCATCTGGCAGGTCTTTCGAGAAAACAGAAACCGGCAAAGTAAAAGTTCCGTCATCTCGCAGGTCAAAGACCTCCATCGCTTCCTCAAACAGTGGTAATTGCCTGATCAGGTTTGAATTTTTATCAAAGACCAAAGAACCACCGTCAAAAACAATCTCGGTTTGACTACCTACACAATTACAATACAGCATAGGCAGTTGATATTTGGAAGTATTCAACTTCACAATAGCTTTGCGGTCTTCTACATGGGTATAATCAAATGGTGAAGCTGACAGGTTTAACATCACATCCGGTTTTTGCTTCATAAGCTCATCCATCGGACAATTCCGGTATAACGGATTGTCTCCAAGATTCCAGATGTCTTCACAGATGGTAACTGCCAGTCTTTTTCCCAAAAACTCAATAATATTCCAGTTATATGCTGGTTCAAAATAACGGTACTCATCAAAAACATCGTAGTTAGGAAGACAGGTTTTATGCGCAATTCCTTTTACCTCTTTGTTGTGTAACAGGTAGGCCGCATTAAACAGATCCTTTCCTTCACGGACAGGGTTTCTGTCAGGGGCACCTATTAAAACGCCTATA